>WTKE01000094.1:0-22307 GCA_011524525.1 Bacillus sp. (in: firmicutes)
AGATATATACGCTAGATTTTATAGCCACCGTAAGCAATAGGAATCTCTCCTATTGCTTACGGTGGCTTTTTATATGCTGTTTACAAAAAAATATATAAGAAAGGAGAGTATCCTGCCCAATGGCTAATATTGGAGATGAAACTAAAAGCATTCTATTAAAGGAATTCATAGATATCAACATAAAAAAAGGCTTTTCTATCCTTTCAAAGAGCAAGGATACCTTTTTGGTAATCTGCTCTCTAGGAAATATTGAATATGCCAGCCAGCCTTGTGAAGACCTTTTTGGTTATTCAACCAATCATTTGCAGAGGCTAGGATTAAAAGACCTATTTGATACAGAGGTACTAAAAGGTCACTCTTTTTACGAAGGAATATCACACGGAAAACGAATGACACATGAATCAAGGGTAAAGGGGAAGGGCGACAAGGCTACGGATGTAACGATAACGCTTTTGCCGATTTACTTGAAAGATCAATGGATAGGCTCATATATCATTCTTGATCCATCCATTACCAATAAAGATAGTAATCATGTTATAGACCAGTTAGCACAATTGTCTGAAAAGCGTGCCACTGCTGGTCACTTAGCAGCTGGCATTGCCCATGAGATTCGTAATCCTATTACAGCTATAAAAGGATTTCTACAGCTATTAAAGGATGAGTATGATGGAAATGAAATTTATTATGGAGTTATTGATTCTGAGATCGAAAGAATAGAACTTATCTTAAGAGAGTTAATGGTTCTAGCAAAGCCTAATAAGCAAAAGTTTGAAAAGGTGAATATTCAGCTATTACTTGACCAGGTGCTGACCCTCATGGAACCACAGGCGTTATTAAACAATATTCAGCTACAGAGAAATTTTTATTTTGATAACTCCTACCTCTTAGGCGACAGCAATCAATTAAAACAAGTGTTTATAAATTTTATAAAAAATTCTATAGAGGCAATGCCGGATGGTGGAAATATTCGTATCGAGGGTGGAGTATTAACAGAGATGATGATAGAGGTGTCAATTGTTGACGAAGGAAGTGGTATGCCGAAGGAAGTTCTAGATCGGGTAGGGGAGCTATTCTTTACTACAAAGGAAAACGGAACGGGCTTAGGGATGCTGGTTAGTCAACAGATAATAAAAGAACATAAAGGAACGATACATATTAACAGTGACTCCAAAGGCACATGTGTGAAAGTAAGATTTATGCCTAGAGAGAACGATTTAAATCTTGTGAACAGATGAGAAAAATGATATGATACTCCTTGTCTAATGTCTTGCTGTCATTAGTTTTTTAAGAAATAATACATTTATATACAACTTTATCATAATTTTTATTTTTAAAATGGTAAATGGTAGAAACTATTATATAGTCGTCTTAACCGTGGCCTAACTTCTTTTTTGAGAAGTTAGGCCTTTTTTATTTATGTAAGGGGGATTTGAATGCTGGCTACGCAAGATGATTTACATACACTCAGTAGTACATATAGTAAGCTTCTTAAAAGAGGATTCGGGAAAGGACCAGAAACCTGTTTTACTGTTTTTAAGGGGAACAAGCTATACGTGTATATACGAAATTTTATGACACCTGCTGAAGAAATTCTTTATAATAAGCACCAAAATAATTTGATCACAGAGTTTCGAACCTCTGTCATTCAATCACTATCCGAAGAGCTCTTACAAGAATCGTCTAAACTCTTAGGTGTTCAGTTTGAATCCTTTTATCAAGATTGGAATTATGATACGAATTCAGGCATGCTGCTCCTCGTGTCTAATTCTGTAAAACTGGATTTAAAAACAGAGGAAAAGGGTAGTGAGGGAGTAACTAAGGTGATTCGAACAATTGGCACTCAGTTTCATAAACTCCCGGTTGCGTTAAGAACCGTTCCTTCCCCTACCAATAGCTATGCTGTTGAGGCAACAGGGGTGTTACTACCACTTGAAAACTTCATTTATGAAAGAGGTCAAATGGATCTGTTATTTACCCAAGCTAGAAACATTAAAAAGGGATATATGACACATAAGAGCATTTTTGAAGAAGCATTGAATCGCTCGATTGAAGATATTTTTATAATGTGGGATTATGTCGAAAATAAGAATTATCTAATATTTATTTTAGGAAGATTAAACTAACTATTACAAAGAAAGAAGTGGACGCATGTTATCCACTTCTTTTTGCTTTCAGTAAAAAGATAAAATTAAAAAGGACTGGGCAACCTACTTCTAACTAAACCAATTGAAGAGCTAATTATGAAATGAGGTTAACCAATATGTCTACTGAACCCTTTCAAGAAAAACTCATGAAAATAAGTAGCCTAACAAGCAAGATGTTACGGAAGAATTTTGGACGTGGTCCAGACTCTTGCTTTGCATTTGCTAACGGTTCATATCTAGTCCTTTACATAAGAAGGTTTCTTTCCCCAATGGAAACTGTATTGCTTGAGAGTGGAAACTCAGACAAGATTGACATGTCCCGCACAATAGTCATGGATAAAATTTTAACTCAACTGAAGGGAATGCTCGAAATCGAATTTGGGGCTGAAGTAAAATCAGCTTATCATGATTGGAATTATAATCAAAATACAGGAATGATCACAATTGAATTTGTGAGTAACGTAACAGGGGGAGTTGGAAAAAAAGAAGAAAATCCTATCTTTAAAAATCTAATTGATGAGGTAGACCGAATTAGCATAATCGTACAGAAAAAACCGGAAAATACAAAAGCGTTTTTTATCACGCCAAGGGTGTATTTGGTCAAGAGAGAGGGGATTTTGGTTGAAATTGAAAAGTCTTTAATTGACAAAGGCTATGAGCAAACTCTACTTGTTACAAAAGATGAATTAGAAAAATCATTTTTGCATCACAATGGACATTTTGAAGAAATCTTTAGCCATCCAGTTTCAGATATTTTTGTGGATTGGAACTTGCAAGATGATAACAGCATCATTTGTTTTATACTAAAGAATTGAACAAAGGGCAATGTCTCAGGGAAGTCCTACCATCAGAATGGCAAGTCAAATAATCTATGTTTAAAAGCGATTCCATTCGTTCATAAAGATAGTAGTATATTCTCCAAAGAGGTGTCTTTATGATCGAGCTTTTGCAAGAGCTTTTCCATTCCAATAATCAATTAGTGACTTTAATCATTGGTGTAGTCTTTATCTTTTTAATTGTTTCAATCGTTCGCTCTGTATTTCGAGTGGTACTTCCATTCGTTGTCATTGGGCTAGTCATGGTCGTTTTTCTTGGACATTCTCCTGATGATGTGATGAACAAAGGGAAGCAGTTTTTCACTCAAGGCTCGAACTTGATTCAAGACCTTTTGCCCTTTATTCAGTCAGGTGAAGGGGTTAAGGAGGAAGACTTTATAGAGACACCACCAGGGTCTGCTCCATTTTCTGAGGAAAAAGAAAACAGTGAGATTTTTAAAAATGATAAGAATGACCTTGAGATAAATAAGTTTTAAATAGTCTTTATGGATGCTTTTATAAGAAAAGAAATCCTTTTTTCCTCCATAAGGTTTCATTATAATTAGTGAAGAGGTGAAAGCTTATGGCACGTGAACGGAAATTTTCAAATGAAGAGCTGTTTCATTTAGTCAAGAAAATGCTTCTTCAACATGGATATGAAGGATTTCATTTTGGCCTGTTAGCAGAGCAACTGGATATTTCAAGAGGAGCCTTATATAAATATTACGAAAACAAAGATGAGTTAATTACGGATTTTATGTTGTATGAAATGCAGTTATTCATTGGAGATTTAGCTCAAATAGAAAATCAAGGTGACTTTGAAGCCCAGTTTGATTTCTTAATGAAGCTTATCTTTGATAAAGCAGAAGTTCATCAACTCATTACGGTTGTCCAACAAATGGGAGCTAGTTCAGATGAAAAAGCGAAGGAAAATAAAGAAAAGTTAGAAAAACTTCCTCTAGAAATGTATCACTATCTGCAAAATTTTATTTCATTTGGGAAAAAGGAAGGTAAACTTAAAGACCATATTCCTGATAGTGTCATGCTCGGATTGATATTTCAATCCATAGCCATTCCAAATCATTTTGGTTTACCAAAGTCGGTGTGGGTGGATTCAATCAAGGAAATCATTAGTAAAGGAATGTTTGCACATTCATAATTGACACAACTGTCACTTACGCTTGATAATAAGGGTGGCAATTGTGTTTTTTATTTTTACTTAAAGTTACACTAGTGTCACTTTTAAAATCAAATAAGGGGAGAAAAACATGAAATCATTTCTCAAGTCGATTACTGATCGAGTTTCTACCAGAAAAGGAACGTGGTTTACGTTAGGGGTTTGGGTTATTGTTACAGTACTTCTTGCGGTACTTGCACCAAGTGCGAAAGAGTACGAATCATCCAATATTACCTCACTACCTAGTGATGCAAAGTCAGTTATTGCTCAAAATAAACTGGATCAATATTTTAAAGACAATGACGGAACTCCGGCGATTCTCGTTTTTCAATCAAGCGACTACAAGATAGTGAATGTATCTGAATTAGAAACATTTATGAATGAGGTTCAAAAGGTAGAGGGAGTTAAGGAAATTGTTCCAATAACTACCTTGCCACCACAAGCCACAGAAAGCTTCTTTTCCGTAGATAGAAGTACAGTCATCCTGCCGGTTACTTTTGAGGCTGACCTTGAAGCGAAAGAGATGAGGACCTCACAGGAAAAGATGATGGAGATCGCTGAGGAATCTACGGATTTGAAGTTAACGATAACCGGACCGGCTGGTATTGCGGTAGACGCTCTTGATTTGTTCTCTCGAGCAGATGTTGTGCTCCTTTTATCAACTGTTGGTCTTATCCTTGTATTGTTAATAGTAATTTACCGTTCACCTCTTCTTGCTTTCATCCCACTTCTTGCTGCTGCATTTGTCTATGAAGTGGTGAATCAAGTGCTTGGTCTAATGGGGAAGGCGGGTTTACTAATTAACAGCCAAACATTTTCAATCATGACAATTTTATTATTTGCAGCAGTCATTGATTATTCATTATTTGTCTTTTCTCGCTATCGTGAGGAGTTGAAAACATACGATAGTAAGCATGAAGCCATGAAAGAAGCAATGAGGGAGACAGGATTGCCAGTTTTCTTCTCGGGTGGTACAGTTCTTGCTGCCATGTTGGTATTATTCTTCGCGGAATTTGGGGATTACCGAAATTTTGCACCTATTTTTGCAACGGCAATGCTTATCATTATGATTGCTTCAGTCACATTAGTTCCTGCCCTTTTTACACTATTCGGAAGAAAATCGTTCTGGCCTAAGATTCCTAGAGTTGGGGAGGAATCAGTTAAAGCAAATTCTTTCTGGAGTAAAATGGGTCGAAGTGTTGTGAAGAAGCCAGTTGTTTCAACTTTAGCGATTGGGATTATATTGGTGATATCGGCATTAAATATGTTCAATTTGAAGTACGAGTTTGATACAATGAAGAGCTTTCCAGAGGATATGCCATCTAGGATAGGGTATGAAATCTTAGAAGATAAGTTTGAAAAGGGAGATTTAGCTCCAACAACTGTCTTGTTAGAAGCTTCTGAGCAAGTCACGATGGAGCAACAGGACGCAATCATGAAAGAACTGCAGAAACAACCTCTTGTTAGCAGTGTTCGTCCAAGTGGTGTAACTGAAGATCAAAAAGTTGTTCAATTTACGCTTACCTATACAGAAAGTCCATACGATAGTGAAACGATGGATGCGTTGGAGGAAACAAGAGACAATTCTCAGCAAATGGTAAAGGATGCAGGTCTGGAGGGTGAGCTTTATTTCGCTGGCGAAACAGCGAATCGAATTGACGATCGGGCAACGAATAACAGAGATCTCATTGTAATTGTTCTGTTAGAGTCCATTCTCATCTTTGCTATGCTCATTGTAATGACAAAGTCGTTCAAGCTACCTTTATATATGATGGGTACGATTTTATTATCGTTCTTGGCAGCTGTGGGGTTAGGGATGTTCCTGACAAACCTATTTTTTGATATTGATACAGTTAGTAACCGCGTCCCACTTTATTCCTTCGTCTTCTTAGTGGCGTTAGGAATTGATTATAATATCATTCTTATTTCAAGGTTTATGGAAGAAAGAAAAATTCACCCAGTCAAGAAAGCAGTTGAAATTGCGGTAGCCAATACGGGTGGTGTCATCTCTTCAGCAGGAATCATTCTTGCTGCTACCTTTGCCGTGTTAATGACTCAACCCATTCAATTATTATTTGTATTTGGCTTTATTGTTGCGGTCGGGATTTTATTAGACACCTTCTTAATTCGAGGGATTTTATTACCAGCGTTGCTTGTTTTATTTGAAAAAGATTCGTCTATGCAAAAAGGACAGCAATAAGGAAAAGAGCCAGTCACAAGTTTCGTGACTGGCTTTGGTTTATGCTTCTATACTTTGTTCGTTTGCTAATTGTGTTCGTTGTTTCTTAGACTTTTTAAAATGTAAAAGCTCATAAATCACGGGTATGACCACAAGAGTCAGTAGGGTTGCTGCTGCTAAGCCACCAATAACAACAACAGCTAAGCTTTGTGACACAAGGGCACCTGTCTCTGCTTTTTTAAATAATAGTGGGAGCATGGCGCAAATGGTTGCAACAGCTGTCATTAAAATCGGACGCATTCTCGTGGCAGTTGCCTCCACAATTGCTTCCCGAATGATCATTGTTTGTTCATTTTGTTTAATACGGTCTAACAATACAATCGCATTCGTGACGACGATACCTATCAGCATTAGGGCACCTAATAGAGCCGTTATATCCACAGGAATTCGGCTAATCACTAGTCCAAGTACAGCACCAATCGCTGCAAGTGGAAGGGAGAATAGAATAGCGATAGGAGCTCTTACTGTTTTGAAAGTAATCACCATGATTAAGAAAACAGCTCCGATGGAAACAATCATGGTCATAAATAAATCAGAAAAGTCATTCGCTTGTTGAACACTAGCTCCTCCAACAAAAATTTCTACATCATCAGGAAGTTTGATTCCGCCAGTTCCCTGTACACCAAATATAGCTTCATTCATTTCTTTTGAGATTTCCGAAATGCGTGCAGAATCAATATTTGCCGTTACTCGAACATATTGATCCCCATCTTTATGGAAGACACTCGTTGATTCTTCGCGTTTCGTAATCGAAGCAACCTCAGAAACAGGGATTAATCCAGTTTGAGTCATAACAGGGATATCGTTAATCTCATGAGCAGTAGCTGGAGATAGCATGGGTTCCAATAGCACAGGCGTATCTTGTTCTTCTAGTTGTATCATACCAATTGGCATAGCATTCAGCATGGCAGCCAAGCTTTGAGCGGTTTGTTCAGAGTTTACTTTACTGGAGTCCACTTCAAGTGAAAAGACCGTTTTCTTTTCTTCAAAATTCGTAGAAACTTTTTCGACACCATCAATACCCGAAATCTCATCCTTCACTTTTAAAGCTGTTTCTTCTAGATTATCTAAGGAATCACCCATCACATCGATCGTGATTTGGGAAGATGAGCCAGACATCATCGAGCTTGCTGAAACCGTAAGCTCGGCATCGCTATAATTCTCTTTTTCACCTTCAATCAGTTTGATCACTTGATCCGTATCTTTTTTATCTTTAAGAATAATAGAAAAGCTGGTTGCTGTTGGTGATTTTACATCTCCATATTGAGCAGCTTCAGCAGAATTCCCCATTTGAGTAAAGTTATGTTCAACCTCTTCTTGCTTAAGAATGAATTCCTCCAGTTTAAGGGAGCCTTCCTTTACCTCGTCAATTGGAGTATTATTCGGGTATGTTAGATTGGCCACAATGAAATCGGAGCTAGAGTTATCAATGGCACCTTTCGGTAACGTTACGTAGGTCACAATCGAACCTGCAAAAACAAATAGTGCTAGGAGAAGGACTGCCCATTTATGATTGAGTGACCAAGTTACAAGGTTAATGAATTTTACCGATGGCTTATGTTCGGGTAACTTCGTATTTTTTAGCAGCCCTGCGCTCATAAGTGGGACAACGGTTAAAGCTACGATTAATGAAGCGAGCAGGGAGTAGGTAATCGTTAAGGCAAATGGAAGCATGATATCCTGAAGGGACCCACTTACAAGACCGATTGGTAGGAATACTGCCACGGTTGTTAAGGTTGATGATGTGATGGCTGTGCCTACTTCTTTTGTTGCTTCTATTACTAAAGGTACGGAGAATTTTTCCTTTTGCATTTTGCGGAAAATATTCTCGATTACTACGATACTATCGTCTACTAAACGACCAACTGCTACTGCCACTCCCCCTAAAGTTAGAACATTAAGTGTAATTCCTGAGCGTGACAGAAGGAATAAGGTAAAGGCTAGGGACAATGGGATAGACACAATGGTAATAAAGGTTGAGCGAATGTTTCTTAGGAAAAGCATAATTACAATCGTTGCAAACAATGCTCCAAGTAATACTTCCTTCATCATCGTGTGAACAGAGTTTTCAACCATATCGGTTAAGTCTAAAACCACTGTCGTTTTTGATTGGCTAAACTTCTCATTCAGTTCCTTGATTGATTGATCGAGCTCTTTACTGATGGATACAGCATTAGATGCACTATCCTTTGTCACTATTAGGAAAAGACCGTCTTCACCATTAATGTGATTTAACGTATCATTGGGTTCTTGTTTATCAACCGTTGCGATATCCTTTAAACTAACCCCTTGAGATACTTGTAGATTTCTTAGCTCATCGAGACTATCGATGCTCCCAATCACTTTAATATTACTGGATTTACCATCAATTGTTTGCTCACCTACTGCCATCGAAGAATTCTGTCCTTGTAACACGGTCATGATGGTTTGGAATGGAACCTGGGTTTGTGCAAGTTTTTCATTATCTATTTTGACAGATACATAGGAATTTGCTTCTCCCATGGTTTGTATATTAGCAATACCGTCAATATCTTTTAAAACGGGAACAATTTCTTTTTTTGCAAACTCCACATTCTCAGCCGTTAATCCGTCTTCGAACGTGATTGAAATCTGTGAGATTGGAATCATATTCGTATTTAGTTGAATAATATTTGGCTTTGACACGTTTGGTGGAAGGGTAAGCGTGCTCAGTGCATCTTGTACCTCTAGCTTCGCATCCTTCATATTGGTCTTGGAGTCGTAAAAGATATCCAGCTTTGAATATCCGTCTCCTGTAGTCGAGAAGATATTCGTTTTTCCTTTTACTCCTTCGAGTACCGTTTCCATTGGATTCGTGACTTGCTTTTCCATTGTGTCAGAGTCGGTTCCTTGACCGAGCACAACGACTGAAACCTGTGGCTGATCTGCTGCTGGAAAGAACTCCATAGGTAATGTAGTGTAGCTTAGAATTCCTAAGCCGAGGACCAAGATCGTAAGAATAGAGACTGCAGCTTTGTTACGAAAGGCCCACCTTGTAATAATAGACATTGTAAAATTTCCCCTCTCATGGAAAAAACTAATAATAATCACAAAATGAATCATAACACAATTTGTTCATGACTAAGAACAGTCTCTAGACCGATACCGTAATACTTACAAAGACTTAATATAAGGGTTTTCTTGAAGTAAATGAAAATTTATTGTTAAGATTGTTCGCTTTATTGAATGATTTTGTCATATGAAGATAATATAAAGAAGGCAAGCGAATCCGCTTGCCTAAACAGAAATTGAATCCCTAGATATCCAGAATTTAGTAGGTTTAGGGCGTTAAACCGGAAAATGAAGCCCTGGATATCCAGAATTTAGTAGGTTGAGGGCGCTAAAACGGAAAATGAAGCCCTGGATATCCAGAATTTAGTGGGTTGAGGGCATCAAAACGGAAAATGAAGCCCTGGATATCCAGAAATTAGTAGATTGAGGTCACCGAAACAGAAAATGAAGCCCTCGATATCCAGCATATAGTAACCAGAATTCATCTTTTATGCTGTTGTTTCTTCCTTAGCAAATTCTATTTCAAATCCGAGATCTTGTAGCATTTTGTGGTCGGCCGTTGTTTCTTGTCCAGCTGTTGTTAAATAATCCCCGACAAAAATTGAATTAGCTGGGTACAATCCGAGAGGTTGAAGACTTCGAAGATTAACTTCTCTGCCGCCAGAAATCCGAATTTCCTTCGATGGATTAATAAAGCGCATTAAGCATAGAACTTTTAAGCAATAACGCGGATTTAGCTCATTTACTCCTTGAAGGGGTGTACCATCAATTGCATGAAGGAAATTAACAGGGATAGAATCAGCATCCAATACTTTTAAGCTTCTCGCCATGTCAATAACATCTTGTTTCGTTTCCTTCATTCCAATAATAACTCCAGAGCACGGAGAGATGCCTGCGTTCTTTACTAACTCAACTGTGTTTATTCGGTTTTCATATGTATGGGAGGTAGTAATGGATTCATGGTGACTCGCTGACGTATTAATATTATGATTGTATCTGTCTACTCCCGAGTCCTTTAATCGTTGTGCCTGTTGTGGGTTGAGTAGACCTAGGCAAGCACAAACCTTCAGACCGTATTTATCCTTTATCTCCTCGACCGCAGAAGTAACAATATCCACTTCTTTGTCGCTTGGTCCTCTGCCGCTTGCAACAATACAGTACGTGCCCGCGTTTAGTTGATAGGCACGTTCGGCACCTTGTAGAATCTTTTCCTTGTCCATCATTCGGTATTTTTGAATAGGTGCGCTAGAGATACTTGATTGAGCGCAGTAACCACAATTTTCTGGACATAATCCTGATTTGGTGTTGATGATCATGTTAAGCTTTACTTTGTTGCCGTAATAATGGCTTCGTATCACATAAGCTGCCTGAAGGATCTCAAGCAGCTCATTGTCAGGACAAGTAAGGATACTGAACGCCTCATCATTCGTAAGCTCGTGGCCATTTAATACATCAAGAGCAAGTCTTTTCCAATTATTCACCATGTATCCTCTCTTTCCACTATTAAGCCGTTCTCTTTAAATGTTTGAAGCTACCCTTTGATAAAACTGTTTTTTCTAGTCTTAAAGCAAGAATGGCAGCTAGAACTGTAAGAATAATATCTTTTGGCATTGGAACGACCATCCAAGACCATGCCATTTGATACGTGAAGCCCTCAGGAGCGGCCGCCCAAATCTTGTATGCCGCATACATCCAATTGGTTCCGAATACATAATTAATCACAAGTCCGACCATAGCAGCTGTGATGAAGCCAGAAAGGGATCGGTTCTTTTCTACGATTTTTCCAACTACAAAAACAGCAATGACATATGACACGATAAATCCAAAGGTAGGGCTCAAGAGAGTGGAAAATCCAGCTCCAAATTTAGCAAATACCGGAACACCAACTAATCCGACTAGCGCATAAACCGTCATAGAAATGGTCCCTAGACGACTACCAAGAATCAAACCAGCTAAAATAGCAAAAAACGTTTGTAGTGTAATCGGAACGCCACCTACTACCAGAAATGGCACAAATGAGGTAATATTTGCACCTACAGCCATTAATGCAACAAACATAGCTGCTAATGTAAGATCAATTGTTTTTAATTTCATAAAGATATCCCCTTTATTTTTTTATATAAATAAAGAATAAATTTTCAAAGTATTTTTTGTCAACTAAATATTTTTTAGGTTAACAAAAAGCTCTGCAAAATATTTTGAGATGATCCTTTCAAAGAAGCTCAAAAAATTGTCATATTCCTTTCGATAAATCATGTTTCTTTTTCCTTATAACCGTAGTAAAATACGCTTATAAAATGGAAGGGAAGAGACGAGAAAGATGAAGTTTCCTAAAGATGTAATACTTGATTCTGTTGCTGAAAGAAAAAACCACGATGCCTATGGATTAGAATTTGTCCAAGAACTTGGAAATGATGATGCTGGTTACTCAGAAATGGTAGTTATCATTTTTAAACATAAAGATAAATACTACAGTGTAGATATTCATCATGTGAATGGTGAGAATAACTACGATCATTGGGACAATGAGGTCGAATGCCCGGAAGTCGTTCGGAAGGAAGCCATACAATATTATTGGGAAGAAGTTAAACAATAAGACAATGGAAAAGGCATCAAGATGAATTCTCATCTTGATGCCTTTTATTAATCTTTAACGGAAATGACACGAATTCTTTTATAGTCTGCAATCCATTGGTTATCTTGAAATAATTTTGATCTTAGTTGTTGTTCAACCTTATTTATGGTTTCCTCTTGCTCTTTTTCGTCTAATCCATAAAAAAAGCTCATTGCGAACATCCTTATCCAGTTCTTTAATCCGTTCGCTCCTACTAGAGGAGTGGGTCTATCATAATGTTGGGTAAAAGTAACTCTAAAACCAACTTCCTCCATCAACGAAGAATATTCACCTATACTTGGGTAATACCATGGTGAATCAGTTCTATGGTTATCTCTCCCTAATTGATGGATAATTTCATCAATGATGGTTTGGACATTCCCTTTACCACCAAATTCCGCTACGAATCTTCCAGTTTGTTTTAAGCCTTTGTATATACATTCTAAAGCTTGTTTAGGTTTTGTTACCCAATGAAGAGTAGCGTTCGAAAAAACAGCATCAAATTCATTTGTGTAGGGTAGTTGTGTTGCATCTTGGACGAAAAATGGTATTTCAGGATATTTTTCTGATGCTTGTGTAATCATATTATTTGATTTATCTACCCCTATCACTTGAACACCTTGATCAAATAATCTTTTGGCCAAATCACCGGTTCCACAACCTAAATCAAGAATGCGCTCTCCTTCGCGGGGTGCTAACAATTCAATGAGACTATTCCCATATTTCGATACAAATGAGTGATTTTCATCGTATAAATTCGCATTCCATTGATCTGTTTGATGTGAAACGTTCTCCATACTCAACTCTCCCTTGTTTGAATTATCAAAATTTTAACATATTTAAGCATATAAGAAATAGTTTCCAATTGGAATATGATAAAGTATAAGATAAGCGGTCGAATTAAGGGGAAAATTATATAACCTAGTTAGCAGTGATGAGGAGGAAAATCGGTGTGAGTGATACTACAAAAAAGGAAGTATATTCTTGGTTTAAATCAATTGTGTTTGCATTTATCGTTGCTTTTATTTGTCGTCACTTCCTTTTCTCGCCTGCGATTGTGTATGGGGAATCTATGTTACCAACCTTTCAAGAGCATGACCGGCTGTTGGTAAGTAAAGTATCAGATGTTCAACGGTTTGACCTAATTGTATTTAACGCACCAGATTCAGATGAGAGGTATATTAAAAGGGTAATTGGATTGCCTGGAGATCAGGTAGAAATGAAAGATGATACCCTTTATATCAATGGAAACGCAATGGAAGAACCGTACTTAGAGGATATAAAGAAAGATTTATTGTTAGATAAATTAACTGGAGACTTTACACTTGAAGAGTTAACAGGGCAATCAGTTGTGCCTGATGGAGCTTTATTTGTTATGGGAGATAATCGGCTACATAGTAAGGATAGTCGATTTTTTGGTCCAATTCCTATCTCTTCTTTAATAGGAGAAGTGAAGTTACAGATTTACCCGTTAAGAGAAATTGGAATGCCCAAATAAATGCTTTACGAATAGTGTAAACACTCATGAAGTACTTCGATATATGGAAGTGCTTCTTTTTTTGAAAAAAATAAAAACCCTGTTAGAAAATGTAACACGTGTGTTGGGTAAATTCTTGTAAACGATATATACTGAAACCAACTTAAATCTTTGTAAGTAAATATAGGCTCTCCAAAAAAGTATCAGTGAGAGCAAAAAGCTGTCTAGGGTTCCGTTGATATGGTGTCGTATCAAGTCTGGTCCAAGAGAGAGCGTATAGAAAAAATATTTTCTATATACACGGAAGGATAAAAGCCTGGGAGATTCATTCTCTCATTCTTTTATCCTTCTTTTATTTTTTCAAAAACAAAATCAAACAATGAGGTGAAGAGAATGAGAAAAATGAAACATGTATTTTTAGCAGTCGTATTGGTTGGAACAATGTTCTTAAGTGCTTGTGGAAGTTCAACAAATGAAACCTCTGGGAGTGAATCCAGTGGCAGTACCGTAAAAATTGGCTTTAGTGCTCTACCTAGCTGGTACTTATGGCATCTTGTGGATGAAAAGGGATTCTTTGAGAAATATGATGTTGATGTTGAATTGGTTTATTTTCCAGTCTATGCTGATTCCTTATCGGCCTTAAATACAGGGAAAATCGATGGAAATACTCAAGCTTTGTTAGATGCAATTCCACCTTTAGACAAAGGAATTGATTTGAAAACCATTTTTATCACAGATAATTCAATCGGTGGAGATGGAATTGTTGCTACAAATGATATTCAGTCGGTTGAAGATTTAAAAGGAAGATCTGTTGGTACGGAACTAGGAACGATTGAACACTTCTTCCTACTGACTGCTCTTGAAGATGCAGGTATGACGGAATCTGATGTAAAATTCACGAACCTGACTGTACCTGATGCAGGGAATGCTTTTTTATCCGGAAATATTGATGCAGCTGGACTTTGGGAGCCATTCTTAAGCAAGGCAGTTGCCAAGGAAGGCACACATAAACTGGTTACTTCTGCTGATTATCCTGGGTTAGTATCTGATGTGTTTGTTGTTCGAGAAGATGTTACGAAAGAGAAGAAAGAAGAGTTGCAAAAGGTTGTTAATGCTTGGTTTGATGCAGTGGACTACTTAGAAAAGAACCCGGAAGAATCCATTGACATTATTGCAAAAGAGGCTGGTATTACTAGTGAAGAGTTAACAGAAGGATTTAAAGGGTTCAAAATGTTTACTCCTGAAGATAATCTTGCATCCTTCAAAGAAGGAAATAGTTACGATTCATTTTACTATACAGCAGAGAAAAATGCAGAGTTTTTAAAGAGACAGGACTATGTGGATGAAATACCTGACTTCTCCGATTTTGTTGATTCATCCTTTGTTGAAAATGTTTCAAAATAATAAGAAGAGAAAGGATGAGTGAAATGAATCTACCAAAAAATAAAACTGTTAGAAGCTTAACTTCTATACGTGAAGAGGTACCTAAAAAATGGTATTTGTTTGGAGTGTGTATCACCTTTCTATTACTCTTCCTTTTCTGGGGCGGTATTAGGTTTATTAACATCGTTGACGAAGTCTTCCTCCCAACACCAAATGGAGTGGTGCTTTCGTTAGTACACTCTTTTGGAAGTGCAGAGTTTTGGGAGCATATTGGAATAAGTGTGTATCGTGTATTTATGGGATTTTTGCTGGCTTGTGTAATTGGTATTCCACTTGGAATATTAGCTGGAACCTTTAAATTCGCCGAATCATTTATTTTACCAATGTCAGAGTTTATCCGTTATATGCCTGCAGCGGCCTTTATTCCTCTGATTATGGTATGGGCTGGGATTGGAGAAACAGCCAAGATATTAGTGATCTTCATCGGTTGCTTCTTTCAGCTCATCTTAATGGTGGCTGATGATACTAATCGTATTAGCAAAGATTTGCTTTACGCTTCTTATACTCTAGGGGCGAATCGTAAGCAAGTGATTTTCAAAGTCATTATCCCTGCGTTACTGCCAAAACTCATGACAACCCTACGTCTAATTATGGGTTGGGCTTGGACCTATTTAGTCGTTGCTGAGCTGGTAGCTGCGAATAATGGACTTGGGTATTTCATCATGAAAGCACAGAGGTTCTTAGATACAGAGTCTATCTTTGTAGGGATTATTGTTATTGGACTATTAGGGCTGATCATTGATAGAGCATTTGCGATTGCGAATAAAAAGTTATTTCCTTGGGTGGAAGGTGGGAATTAAATGGTGACTATTGTACAGCCAAAAATAGTAGTTGATCCGGTTGACATTGAAATTGAAATTGAAATCAGTGGATTATCAAAAATCTACGAAACGAAAAATAGCAGTTTCCATGCATTGGAGGATGTTTCTTTATATGTGAAAAATGAGGAGTTTGTTTCCATTTTGGGACCATCTGGCTGTGGAAAATCAACCATTCTTCGTATATTAGCTGGTCTAGAAGAAGCAACTTCTGGATCAGTCAAAGTATCTGGTGAGGAAGTACAAGGCCCAAGCGTCAAGCGGGGGATGGTCTTCCAATCGTATACCCTTTTTCCATGGTTGACCGTTCGTGAGAATATTGAATTTGGTTTGAAGTTAAAAGGTATTAGCGCAAAGGAACGGAAAGACATCTCCGATAAATACTTAGAACTTGTTGGTCTTGAGCGGTTTGCGAATTCTTATGGAAAAGAATTATCTGGCGGTATGAAGCAGCGTGTGGCCATTGCTCGTTCGTTAGCAAATAATCCAGAGGTATTGTTGATGGATGAACCGTTCGGGGCGCTTGATGCACAAACGAAGCAGTCCATGCAGCAGTTGCTATTAGATATTTGGAAAAAAGAAAAAACAACCATTGTCTTTATTACCCACGACATTGATGAATCGATCTTTCTTTCCCAACGAATTTACGTAATGGATGCTCGCCCGGGAAAAATAAAGGAAGAAATCAACGCTGATCTTCAACTATTTAAAAATGGCGAACTAGTAGAAGTGGACCGATTTATGAAACTTAAGAAACATATCATTACGCTACTCAAGCATTGATATGTGGATTAAAAGGAGGAACTTAGGATGACACATGTTTGGTCGACCATTCTTTCTCCTGGTGGAAAATGGTCAGGGTTTATAAAACGGGGAAAATTGATTAATTTTACTGCCCTTGAGGAAGGTGCGAATATATCCATTCTTTTTTATAATGCGAGGGATTTAACCGAGCGCTATGTTATGTCTGACACTCTAAAGTCTCAGTTTACAAGCCATCTAACAAAAGGTCATGTTCTATTGAGTGATAATGGCCGAGTGTTGGCGAGTATTGTAGAAGATAGTGTTGGCTGGCATGATCCGATCGGTGGATGTACGACTCGAGAGAAGACAGATGCTAAATATGGAGTAACCACCTATCAAATTCAGCGAAACGAGTGGTTTCGAAGTGGTCGAGAAAACTTGATTACCGAGCTTGCACGAAATGGCTTAGGGGCACGTGACTTAGTACCAGCAGTCAATTTATTTTCTAAAATCACTACAGATGAAAATGGTCAATTAACCTTTCAAAAAAATCATTGTCCTAAAGGTGCTATTGTGACCTTAAGAACAGAGATGGATCTGTTAGTTGTCCTTTCCAACACACCAAATCCCCTAGATCCAAAGACAGAGTATCCGGCTGTACCTGTCAAAATGGAGGTTTACTCTTCACCATCAGTAGAAGAGGATGACATCTGTGTTAATAATCGTCCCGAAAATCGACGTGCATTTGAAAATACTTGGGCGTATTACGCTTTATACTGATACTTTTTTCGAAAAAGGAGGGTTAAACAATGCCTGTTCTAACGAGAGTGGAAAGTTCCCGAGACAAGAAGGATGCAATATATAGTGAAACCATTTTGGCGGGGAAAGGATTTATGCAAAAGCTTCTCCCCGGACAAGTAATAAGAATTGAAGACATGGAAGGAAACCAATCCGTTGATGCTTTGTTTTATGATGCGGAGAATCCTGACGATCACTATAGCACAGTTTTAACCATTGCTGAGCAAGAGAATATGTACCTTAAGACCGGTTCGACCCTACTTGCGGAATCAGGTAAAGAACTCGTGACCATCGTTGCAGATACGGTTGGTTGCCATGATGCATGGTTTAGCTTTTGTTCTGCACAAAGCAATACGGTTCGATACGGACATGACAAGATAGATATGCATAATTGTCGTGATACCTTTTTACTTTTGATGGAAGAAAATCAAGCAGGATATACAAAAAGGGATTTACCGCCAAGCGTAAACTTCTTTTGTATCGTACCTTTTACTCAAGATGGTGCCATTGAATTCGTTGATGGTATTTCTGCTCCTGGAAGCTATGTAGAGCTAAAAGCTAAATGTAGCACAATGGTTCTTCTTAGCAACTGCTCACAGCTGAACAACCCATGCAATGACTACAATCCTACACCTATTAAAGTCTATATTTGGGAATCGTAGACTGTGAGTTTTCTAAAATGGACTTTTTAACGGAAGTGTAATTCACACAAGGGAGGAATTGTTCTGGAGAAATGGATTGATTTAAACTGTGATATGGGTGAAAGTTTTGGACTGTATAAGTATGGTGCTGATGAGGAGCTAATGCCATTAATAAGCTCAGCTAATATTGCGTGCGGTTTTCATGCAGGGGACCCACATGTTATGCGGGAATCTGTTGAATTGGCCGTTCAATATGGTGTAAGGGTTGGTGCCCATGTAGGATTACCAGATAGACTAGGCTTTGGGCGTCGTGAAATGAAAGTTAAATCACAAGAGATATACGATTATACTCTTTACCAGCTCGGAGCGCTTGATGGTTTTTTGCAAAAAAGTAATGCATCATTATCACATATTAAACCGCATGGTGCTCTTTATATGATGACAGCTGAAAAAAGAGAGTTAGCGGAAGTAACGGTGGAAGCTGTTTTGGACTTCAATCGTGAAATTGAGATCTATACATTGCCAAATTCAGAGCTTTATCGTGCGGCAAAAGAAGCGAAATTAAACGTAGTAAGTGAATATTTTGCTGATCGGCCGTATGTAAATAATTATGTGAAAATGTTCGGCTGGACGTTAGAGGAAATTGGACAGCCAAACACAATGGCCAAAAGAGCTTTGCAGTTGTTGCAAGAAAGCCCAGTTGAAACGATTTGTGTGCATAGTGATACACCTAATGCACCAGCAATTATGAGAAGGGTTCGAGAGGCCTTGTTAGAAAATGGCTGGCAAATAGGAAGGAAATCGTTAATAGTTAAGTAAGTTGAAAATTCCTTCTAGATGAAGATAATAAAGAAATAATAAGCACCAAAGGATAATCGCTAATATGAGAAGTGAGTGTTTAAATAGTTTCATCATAATATTAGTTTGAGAAGTAATGTTTGAAATATTCATTTAAAGCAAATAACAGGAATTAATGAAAAAGGTGTCAGTTCGAGATGCTGACACCTTTTTGATTTGTCTATTTTTTTACTTGATTAAAAACCCATTCAATCATTTCTTTGTTTTCATACGCGGGTACCCATGAAGCATGGTTATATCCCAACTCAATTGGATATTCTGTATAGATTGGATTCCCACCAGCATTCTGAATTGCTGCAACAATGTTTTGGGAGTAAGCAACCGGGATGATAACATCATCTACGGCATGGAATGCCCAGATTGGTTTATTCACTAGCTTAAAGGCTTGAGCTGGATCTCCACCACCAGCAATTGGTACCATGGCCGCAAATAGATCTGGATATTTAAGGTTCAGATTGAACGTGCCAAATCCTCCTTGAGACAATCCAGTTGAGTATAGTCGGTTGCTGTCAATATTGTATTCACTTCTAACTTTTTGAAGAATATCGTAGGCAGTACCTAAATCTTGAGAGAACTCGAACACTCTGTTTAGACTTATATTATTATTTGTATCCCTAGTAATTCCAAACCCGCCATCATGTACATTACGGGCTTGGGGGGCGAGGACAAAAGCAGGATGCTTTGCTTGATTTTCAGGAGCTGCCCAAATCACCGCACCATCATTGGCTAGAATTTGTTTCTCGTTATCAGTGCCTCGCTCTCCGCCCCCATGTAGGAATAGAACTAACGGGTACGATTTTGATGTATCATAATTTTCAGGTACATAAAGGCGATAAGGCATATCATTGTAGGTGAAACTTAAGAATTTTGAAGCGATATCTTCTTTGGTTGTGAATGTATAAGTGAACATAGATACCTTACTTTTTGCACCATTACTAACTTGGTTAGCTATACTATTATTCTTAACTTCATAAGCTATCGCTTTAATGGTTGTATCTTGATTAACTGTAATAGGTGCTGAATATAAATTACTATCTTTTGAAGGTGTGGTTCCATCTATAGTGTAATAGATAGTTACACCTGGTGCTGAGGATTGTAGTTCAACTGTTTGTGGCTTGTAATATGTACCAGATTCAATAGAGGCTTCTGGTGAAGCAACTTGACCGTTTGAATTTTGTTGTTTTGCTTGTCCAATAGGTGTAAACGCTTGAAATGCGAGGACAGCTAAAAGTAGTGCACAGATGCCTTTCATAACTAATGTCTTCATGAATTCTTCCTCCTATTAACATAGTAAAATACAAGGCTAATCATAAAATAACAGCGCTTTCATAAAAAGATAGCCTTTTTCCTTTTATCATAGAAAAAAGTTTACGAATCCTTATAAAACAAGAAGAAGCTACATTTTCATGCAGCTCCTTTAAGAAAAAGGGTTCTATTATCCTGGTTATTAAGTCTCTATTTTTTTTACTCCATACCCAGCGATCCAAACGATGCAGCCGCATAAAAGGGAGGCCCACCAAGAAAGGGAAAAGGAAGGTCCAATCTCTGGCATCAGCATGGTGACAGCAATGATTATACCCATTGATACACTCCCGTATATTCCTGCTTTTATCATATCCCTTTTATTATTCGGCTTTTCAAGGAAGAGTGAGTCCTTAATAATTTTAAAAATATACCAAACTCCAAAGGATATACTAGCTAATATAACACTAAAAACAATGATGGAGGTAAGGGGATATACAGTCGTTGTTATTTCTTTGAAACGGGATCCGATTAGAATAACGATAGAACGTATGATTAACATATAACTTATGACATTTAATGCGAGACCACTAATGAAGGGAAGTACTTGCCGCTTTTTTTCCTTAGGAAGGTTTTCAATAATCTCATCAGCATACTGCTTAGGATTGGGTCCAAAGATATCTTTAGCTGTTTTACCTTCATTTTGAGCCTCTAATAAATGGTCGAGCATTTCCATTAACACTTCTTCTGATTGTTGCTCCGAGAGGGTTAGCTGCATTCGAATGTATACTAACATGTCACCATAATATTTTTCATTTTCTTTGGTTAACCTTTCGCGCTTGCGATTATTTTCCTCAATCAGTTGCTTTGCTTGCATTATTATTCCTCCTTTGAAATAAAGAATGAACGGGAAGAAAAACCTGCTCCCACTCCAAAGTGATGGTGTCTAGTGCATCCTTTCCAGCAGCTGTTAAATAATAATACTTTCGATTCGGTCCAGATTCAGACGGTTTCATTTCTCCCCGAATGAGGCCATTTTTTTGAAGACGAAGAAGAACTGGATAAATAGTTCCTTCACTCACATCACTTAAACCAATATCTTGGAGCTTCTTAGAAAGCTCATAACCGTAAACAGCTTCCTTCTCGATTACCGCTAATACACAGCCATCCATAATCCCTTTTAATAACTGACTTCGAAAAGACATAAAGCACCTACTTCCTAGTACTTTGTATAACAAGATAGCTTTAGAAAAAACAACTACTTTGTTAAACATGGTAGTTGTTTTTATTGTAAGTAATTGGTTTTTGTTTGTCAATATGGAATAATCACCCTGTATGTTCTAGAATTATTTTTATACAAGGAAAGGGGGGGTGTGATTAAGGCGGTGGTATTCGATTTAGCTGGTACATTGCTAGAGATAAGTCTGTTCATCGGTTCATCGATAATCAATATAAAAGGCTGAAGTGGCTGGGGAATATACCAAAAGAAAGCTATTGTTCTAGATTTTTAGAATTGGATAAAAGAAGATATGTATGGAAAGACAAAGTATATAAACAGCTGATAGAAGAATTTAAAATTGAAATGTTTAAGTGGGAAGATCTGTTACAAGATAATATGAGTCATTTCAAACACCATTGTGTGCTTTTTCTAATTTAATTGAAACTTTACAAGTGTTACAAGATCGTTCATTACGATTAGGGATCATTACCAATGGGTATGGAACTTTTCAAATGGACAATATCAAGGCATTAGGAATTGAACAATACTTCGAAACGATTTTAGTATCTGAGTGGGAGAGAATGAAGAAGCCTCATCCGAACATTTTTCCTAAGGCGTTAACACAGCTAGGGGTAGCTGCAGATGAGAGCATTTATGTGGGGGATCATCCTGTAAATGATGTGAAGGGCAGTATGAATACGGGTATGGGAGGAGTTTGGAAGAAGGATGTTCATTGGGAAAAGGTTTTGGCTGATCATATAATTACAGACCTACATGAGCTAATTGATTTGGTTGATTCATTGAATATGGAGAAGAGAAGGGGCGTGTAAAGATAAGTAGTTCCGATAACGTGGAGAAATACTAACCAAACATTATAAATCACATAATAAATAAAGTATCTAGCAATTGAATGAATATTAATTAGCACCTATTCTTGTCCGAATACGAGGTTCATAAGGACGGGATGACCTGGAAGATTACCTAATTGTTGTCCGAATACGAGGTGGATTCGGACAGGAAGAGCGGGAAATTGCCTATTGGTGTCCGA
>WTKE01000094.1:22407-60926 GCA_011524525.1 Bacillus sp. (in: firmicutes)
ATAAGAGGTCGATTCGGACAGGAAGAGCGTGAGATTACCTATAGTTGTCCGAATAAGAGGTTCATTCGGACAGGAAGAGCGGGAAATTGCCTATTGGTGTCCGAATAAGAGGTCGATTCGGACAGGAAGAGCGTGAGATTACCTATAGTTGTCCGAATACGGGGTCCATTCGGACAGGAAGACCGTGAGATTGCCTATAGTTGTCCGAATACGGGGTCCATTCGGACAGGAAGAGCGGAAAATTGCCTATAGTTGTCAGAATACGAGGTGGATTCGGACAGGAAGACCGTGAGATTACCTATAGTTGTCCGAATACGGGGTCCATTCGGACAGGAAGAGCGGGAAAATGCCTATAGTTGTCAGAATACGAGGTGGATTCGGACAGGAAGACCGTGAGATTGCCTATAGTTGTCCGAATACGAGGTCCATTCGGACAGGAAGAGCGGGAAAATGCCTATAGTTGTCCGAATACGGGGTCGATTCGGACAGGAAGACCGTGAGATTACCTATAGTTATTCCCTGAACATTCAAGAGCTACCTTTACCTGTTTTGAGGGCAATTGGGTTAGTTGTTGTAATGAAAAAAACAATGGTTTTTTCACATGACCACTAACGGGAAGCCAGAAGCTAGAGTATGAGAGCGCTGGATAGGAAAAGTGATTGCGTCTATAGAAAAGTCGAGAAGATGTGGTGTCGTTGTCTAGAAAGGCGATGGGTGACTCTTGATTTTCAGGATGAAGGCTTTTGGTAATTAAATAAGGTTTTGCACTAGGTTGGTAGTGATTATTCATTTGTCTCCCCCGAATTTGAAGATTGCTTTGTAAAATGAATATGTGGCTACTGTATGAAATAGTCTTTGTGGCTGTAAAGACCTTGTTTTTACAAAGACAATTTGGCAGTATAAGAGAGGTTAAGACTAGTGTGATCGGAGGAATACAAATGGCTAACTTACCAAATTGTCCAAAGTGCCAATCAGAATACACATACGAAGATGGTACATTATATATTTGCCCAGAGTGTACACATGAGTGGACAGCGGAAAGTGAAATAAGTGAAGAGCAAAAGGTAGTGAAGGATGCAAACGGGAATGTACTAAACGATGGTGACACTGTTTCAGTGATTAAGGATCTAAAAGTAAAGGGATCGTCATCAGTGATCAAGATCGGTACGAAGGTGAAAAATATTCGTCTTGTCGAAGGTGATCATGATATTGACTGTAAAATTGAGGGGTTTGGCGCCATGCAATTAAAATCCGAATTTGTAAAGAAAATATAGTATAAGAATTGACTGATTAATGCCCTATAATACATATTTGTGGTATTTACTGGATAAAGAAGGATATACTAGTAGGAAGGGAACATCCATATGGTCTTCTAATTCTCATTTGTAGAAGGCAAGAGACCCTTAGGAAAGGATGACCAAAATGACTGTAATCGGTTACCAAGCTCAAGTAGCAGATGGAATTAGAAAAAAAGGAATCAAAAGAGTGAATTCCTTTTTTAAAACACCTGAAGAAGCGGTAGAAGAGGCTTTTTCTTTAAAGGAAAAGTTGGATTCAAGATATAAAAATAAAATCAAGTGGGATTATAGTAAGAAAATTACAGGCACGCTTGAAAAAATGAAGATCCTAAAGGGGTACTTAGAAGGAGATGAAGCTTCCAGTGCTTTTTATCTTCAGATTACTACCTCAGAGATTCAGAGGAATTTGAAATTAGCTTCACCTAGTAAGCCCAAAAAGTTTACTGCGAATGACAAAAAAGTGATGACTAAAGTAGCTAAAATATTTTTATAATTGAGTTCCTATTCGGCTGGAGAATATATGTAATTATTACTTATCATTGTGTTATTGTTCATAACCTGTTATTCTTAGAGAGAATTATTTTTGTTCGGTCTGTAAGGAAAAAATAGTGAAAGCTTTTTCGCCTTTGATATCTCATTGAGCAATGATAGTATTAAATTGTGGAGCATTCCACGCAGGAGGAAACAACATGCAACAAGGTACAGTAAAATGGTTTAATGCAGAAAAAGGCTTCGGTTTTATCGAGATTCAAGGTGGAGAAGATGTATTTGTTCACTTCTCAGCGATTCAAGGCGAAGGATTTAAATCTTTAGACGAAGGTCAAAAGGTCACTTTTGATACTGAGCAAGGTCAACGTGGACTTCAAGCTACAAACGTAAAAAAAGCATAAATAACATATATGAAGAAACAGATGGATAACTATCCATCTGTTTTTTTTATATCTTTAATTATAAAAAAGTGGTGCTAAAATCTTTAAAGTTTTAGCACCACTTTTTTATTATTCATACACTTTAAAGGTATTAACCATTGATTGAAGGTCTTCAGCCATTTTTGCCAATGAATGAGCGGAAGCCGTGATTTCCTCCATCGAAGCAAGCTGTTCCTCAGCTCCAGCAGCAACAGTTTGGGAACTAGATGAAGATTCTTCGGTTTTCATAGAGATATCAAAAATACCCATGGCAACCTGCTCTACACTAGATGATAGCTGCTTAACAGCTGCTGAAACTTCAATGGATTGACTTGAAACATCTGCAGCAGAATGAAGAATTTTCTCAAATGATTTTCCAGTATCATTAATTAGTACAAGACCAGTTTGTACTTCAGTTGTACATTTATCCATTGATACAACTGCATTAGCTGTACTGCTTTGAATATCGTGTATCAAGTGAGTAATTTGTTCAGCTGAACGTCTTGATTCTTCAGCTAATTTTCTAACTTCATCAGCCACGACAGCAAATCCTTTTCCGTGTTCTCCTGCCCTTGCTGCCTCAATCGCTGCGTTTAAAGCAAGTAAGTTTGTTTGCTCTGAAATACCAGAGATAACTGCTAAGATTTTTTCAATCTCGGAAGATCGGTCTCCTAAGTCCTTAATAATACTAGATGATGTTTGGACTGTTTCATTAATGGATCCCATTTGGTCAATGGTTTTCTTAAGAGCGATATTTCCCTTTTCTGATTCTTCTGTGGTTACATTTGAATGATCTGAAACTTGGGTAATAGAATCTGAGATATTTGTAATACCAATTGCCATTTGTTGTGTAGAAATGGATACAACTTCTGTACCCTTTACAGATGCTTCGCCATTAGAGGCCATAATTGAACTAGCTTCAGCAATTTGTTCTGCTGCTTTATTTGTTTCTTCAGCACTAGCCATCAGCTGCTCAGAAGAGGCTGCTACTTGGTCTGAAGATTCACGAACCATCATAATTAGTGATTTAATTTGGGAAATCATTTCATTAAATGATTTTGAAAGGGACCCGATTTCATCCCTAGACTCGTAGTTACTTTGAACGGTTAAATCCCCATTTTTGGCTTTTTGCATTAGATATTCCATTTGCTTTGCTGGTCCGTAAATCAATTTTGAGATCATCCAACTAACTGCTGCGGAAGCAATTAAAGCAATTAAGATAACAGATATCATGATTAAAGAGGAAGTTTTAATAAAGTCTTTATTGTCTGAATTCACGTTTTCTGCTTCATTACTGTTAAAATCAATTAACTGTAAGTATAGCCCGTCAATTTCTTTTAAAATTGCTTCTGTCTCTTCGGTGTAGATTTCATATGCTTCAATGTTTTCATTTTGTAACGATAAAGCTGCAATTTTTTCTTTAGATTCTTGAAGATTCTGTGCAAGGTCATTGACTTGTGAAATAATTTTAATCTCTTCTGGATTATTTGTATTATAGTTTTCCCTTATTTCACGATTCGCTTGAAGCTTTGCTTCCATCTCATCAATTAGTTCATTCTTTTTACTTGTTTCTCTAGTAGTCATTAATTCTATTAAGTAGGTTTGAACATATTGAGCATTTGTTTGCAAGGTACTAACCGTTTGTATAGGTTGAAGATTCTTTTCATACATGAAAGAAAGTTTATCCCCCATACTTGTAAGCTGGAAAAATCCTATACCTCCTACAGTGAGTAAGCTTACAAAAGTAATAGATGTTAGTAAAAGCATTTTTTGTACTATTTTTAAATTCTTTATCCATTTCATCGATGGTTGCTCCTTTTGTAGTTTTATATTTTTCGATGAATTATACGTTCTCCTTTGTTATCGGCATTTAGTCTATATTAGTTAATACTTTTTTACTAGATCTTTTGTCAAAATAGTTAACAAATTGAAAAAAGCCTCAGATAACTGAGACTTTCGTTTTTATTTCTCTTCATTAAACCATAGCGGATCTTGATTATCTTCTTCACCATTGTAGTTTATTAACACTTCTTCTCCAGCCTTTATATCTTTGTAAGCGTAAAAATCAAATGTATGATTTGGAAAGTTGATTTCATACGTTGCATTTGGCTCATACGAATGGTTGAACAGCATACCGTAGCCAAGTAGGAGAGCGGAATGATTGATTCCATACTCGAAAGCGTAATCCGCGAGAAGTGTTTTTTCAATATGTTCGTGCTGGTCATTCGGATAAGGAATAACAGGTGCCTCATGGATTAGTTCACCTTTTTTTATATCTCTTGTTGCAAATACGCCTCTATTGAGCTCTCCATCACTGAGTGTAGAAGTTCTTATCTCAATCACAGTTGTCACCTTCGCCTTCGTTTTTGTCTTTCATCTGATTGTATCAGTGTTGTCTGTAAAAAGGAACCTTATCGCTGTATTTGCCCATACGTATGTCCAGATAGATGCATACAGTAAAGGAGTAGGACAAATATGTATGAAAAGAGGTAGATTGATAAATGTCTAATAATCGAAATGTATACGGCGGTGGACATCATCATGGAGGGCATCATCACGGTGGGCACCATCATGGAGGACATCACCACGGAGGGTATCATCACGGTGGACACTATGGTGGTGGATTTGGAGGGGGCTATGGAGCTGCTCCATTAGCTGTAGGTCTGCTCGGTGGGCTTGCGGCTGGAGCATTAACTCAAGGAGCAGGTTATGGATATGGCTATCCAGCAGCTACACCTTATCCAGCTTATAATCCATATGGTGGATATCCATACTATTAATAAAGGGAAGCGGCTGTTTTTTTGTACAGTCGCTTTTTTGTGTAATAAATAATTGATTAATATTTCAATTTATTTCTGTATACAAATTCTCATAATATTGATATCATGTAAGGAAATATAACATTAATATGTTAGGAGAATTTACGTGATTGTTCGAGATGAATTGAATCGGTACTTCCATTTTTCTTCTTCTGAGATTACGAGCATACTTCAACAAATATTGTTGACGAAGGAACAAGAAATCCATGTGTTAAAAAATAAAATCACAAAGTATGAAGAGAAAAGGCGAGCTGAGGACGCGTTTTATCAATCCTTGTCCCCCGTAAGAAAATTTTTTGCAAGCCGTCCGCCAAGTCACCACCAAGCGGTTGAATACATTGTTCATGTGAAAGATCGCTTAAAGCAGATTGATACACTGAAACAACGAATCTATGAAATTAACATGGCGATTCGAGATTGTGAAGATATAACGAGTGGTGATGAACTTGAACTATCAAGTGTGATTACGGAAGACATCATCAAGCAGAAGAAAGTCGAGGAGTAGTAGTGATGACGATTGAAACATTGAGCTCAGGATTAGATACGATATGGGTCGTGTTAACTGCTGCAATGATTATCCTCATGGAGGGTGGCTTTGCTCTTTTAGAAGCTGGCTTTGTTCGGCATAAAAATAATGTAAATATTATAATGAAAGTATTTGTTGATATTACCATAGGTGCACTATGCTTTTATCTAGTTGGTTTTGCTTTTATGTATGGTAAAGATGCGTGGGGATTGATCGGAACAAGCGGCTTTGCCTTGTTAGGGGATCTGTCTCATATCCAGCTTTCCATCTCTCTTGATACGTTCTTTTTATTTCAAGCGGCCTTTGTTATTGCTGTAATATCCATTGTTTCAGGTGCAGTGGCAGAGAGAATTAATTTTCGTGCTTATATTCTTTATGCAATGATCATGACTGCAATTATTTATCCAATTGCAGGACATTGGGTATGGGGTGGAGGCTGGATTAGTCAGCTAGGAATGCTTGATTTTGCTGGAAGTGCTGTAATACATGCTCTTGGTGGTTTTTCGGCATTGGCGGCAGCCATGTTTATCGGTCCGCGAAAAGGGAAATTTACTCCGCTGGGCACTAGCACAATCGCGTTACCGAGTAATATTCCTTTAGCTTCAGTAGGAGCGTTTCTTCTTTGGTTTGGCTGGTTTGGTTTTAACGCTGGAAGTACATTAAGTGGTACAGATGCAAGAATTGGACATATTGCGATTGTGACCATGTTATCTGCAGCTTCTGGAGGGGCGGCAACGCTTTTATATACGCTTTTTCGTTACAAACGATCGGATGCACCGGCAGTTATTAACGGTTCATTGGCAGGACTAGTTGGAATAACAGCAGGATGTGCGTTTGTAAGTGATCAAGCCGCTATTTTTATAGGGGCAATAGCTGGATTATTGATGTTGTTTGCCACCAATTGGCTAGAGTCACGAAAAATTGACGATCCAGTTGGAGCATTCCCAGTCCATGCTGTATCTGGGATGTGGGGAACCATCGCACTTGGCCTGTTTTCAACAGAAGGGGGCCTATTTTATGGTGGGGGCTGGCATCTACTGAGCGTTCAAGTATTAGGATTAATCGTATTATGTATATGGGGATTTGCAATGACCTGGCTAGGCCTATCGCTTATTCGTCTTTGGATACCTGTTCGCTCCACAGAAGAGGAGGAAGAGATGGGATTAGATATTAGCTATCATGGGGTGCTAGCTGCTTATCAGGAACACGAGTTTATTAACTATCAAGATCACTATACGGACTTTTTAAACAAAAATGATGATTAAACAAAGGCTCTATTACATTGGTAATAGAGCCTTTATTTTTGTAAGTTATTGGCCAAGTAATATTTTCATATATTGGGGAGGAAAGAGAGGTGAATGCTTTGGCCAAGAACTTTCGTCAAGAAGCACTATTTGAATTGAATTTTTGGTTACAGGTACTTGGAGACCACGCACGATTTATCCATGATTCTTTAGCACCATCGGAAACTCAATACATCAACCAAGCGAAGAATTTCATTTCGTTGTTTGATCAATTATTAACGATTGCCCGGAGACAGCCTGCTGGTGAGGAACTTATGCAGCTGTTACATAGGGCCAATCAAGCTGGGACAGAAATTAGAGAACTGAAACTCACCTTGATACGAGAGCATTTGGTGGGGGAAGTGAAAATTACTTTACCACCATCTTTTATAAATCATATGGTCAATGAGCTAGAGGAGGCATTGAGAGTATTTTCATACTTTCTTAAAGGAGAAATTCCTCCAACTGTTCATCCGTTACATCATGATTTATTGTGGCTTTTAGATGCGGCAGGACATGCGGGGGCCATAGATGCCAATTTAGATCGTGTGGAAAAGAAGCTCAAAGAAAAAGGCGAGAGTTTACAAAGGACTGGGAGGATTTTTATTTAAAGGCTGTCGAGATGGCAGGTTACTTGCGTGCGAATGTGTATTCTTTCCCTGCATTAAGTCGTTTTCACAAAGAAATTGAATTAGAAATGGAGATTTTCAAGAGTTTTTTAAGAGAGTTAGAGGAAATGGAGCTAAACAAAGAAACACTCGGAGTATTAACGCCCCTTATGGCGGATCATATGGCTCGAGAGGAATGTTATTATTTAATGAAGCTTGCTGAAACAACGGAGGTAAAGGATCCTAATTGTGATCCAACCAAACCTAGAACTACAAATTAATATGATATTAAACGAAGTCTCTAGTCTTGACTAGGGACTATTTTTGTCTAATAAAATTCTATTTTTAAAAATATAGGTAACGCTTTCATAATGTATAATAAAAATATTCAAAAAAATGACAAAATGGGGCTTGCTTATGGAACTATTATTCGTTGTATTATCAGCTTTATCCGTGATCGGAGTAGGGTATATCGGTCAAAAAATCATTGGATTTGATCGGAAGGCAATTTCTGCCATGGCATTATATTTAATGCAGCCCTTTTTGGCATTTCGTACCTTTTATACGAATGAAATTACCATGGAGTATTTGTTTATCTTACTGTTTTGTGTACTCCTTTGTGTGGGAATGATTGTAATTGTTCAAATTACAGCAACAGTAAAAAAGTTACCTCGCTCAAGGCGCTCAGCTATGGTGCTTTCTGGAGTATTTATGAACAGTGGGAACTATGGTGTTCCTATTATCTTACTAGCTTTTGGTAACGTGGGTGTTGATTATGCGGTTATCATGATGGTCATACAATCCTTTCTTATGAGTACCATAGGAGTATATTATGCTGGAAAGGGAAGCGAGAGAGGATATTCTATCAAACAATCATTTTTAAATATTATAAAAATGCCAATGATCTATGGATCTGTCTTAGGAATTGGTCTTCAGCTCTTTACTCTGCCAGTGCCAGATATGATCATGAAACCTATCAATTTAATTGCTGATGCAACCATTCCAACCATTATGCTTGTCTTGGGTATGCAGCTTGGAGCCATAACAAAGAAGAATGTTAGTATCGGAGACGTTTCTACTATTATGATCCAACGTATGCTTATTTCTCCTGCCTTGGCTTTACTCATAGTAAGGTTACTACCCATAGAAGGAATGCTCGCCCAAGTTCTTATTGTACTTTCAGCAATGCCTTCAGCAGCGAATACCATGATGCTTTCGCTCGAATTTGGAACAGAACCAGATCTTGTTTCTTATAGTACGTTAGTGACGACCTTGTTAAGTATACTGTCGGTTCCGGTGATGTTGATGTTGGTGATGTGAAAGGTTGAAAACATAAATGCTACTTAATGTAGCATTTTTTTTATGGGTATTTATATAGAATTTTGAAAAGAATAGAAAGAATTATTATTTGGTAAAATAAATAATTTAAATATTTTAAAAATTATTTACAATAAAATATTTACCGTGTTACAATGCATTTAAGGTTGTTTTGTATATTGAAACTGGTTTTGTATATTAAACCAAAATGAAAAGGTGAACCAAAATGGAAAAGAAATATTGGGTACCAGCATTAGAAAAGGCGAACATCATATTAAATTTTATTTCACAGTCACCCAGCCAGCTTCGCTTAATTGATTTATCAACTAAATCTGGTATCAATAAGAGTTCTTTATTCTCACTCTTAAATACAATGGAACTCTTAGGGTGGATAGTAAAAGAAAAGGGGGATACATACACTTTAGGGCCAACATTAGGATCATTAGGTGCCTCCTATTTTAGGCAGTTCAATATTCTCGAATCTTTTTTCCTAGAGTCTGAGAAGTCGATAGAGAAAATAGGGGAGAATATCCAATTAGGTATTTTAGAAGGGGGAGATGTTCTTTACTTAGCAAAAAAAGAGGGAACTTCTCCTTTACGACTGGCAACAGATCCTGGAATGCGATTTCCGGCATATGCTTCTGCAATCGGAAAAGCACAATTAATGCAATACAGTAAGGAGGAGTTAGTAAAAATACTCCCAGACGAGCCGCTTCCAGCTAAAACTGAGTTCACTGTAAGTAGTATTAATTATCTATGGTCTGAGTTATTGGAATCAAAGCAGCGTGGATATACAATCGAGCAACAAGAAGGGGCACTTGGTTTTTGCTGTGTAGCAGCCCCTATCCTAGATCATGAGAATAAATATATAGCTGCAGTCAGTTTTACAATGTTAGAAAACACTTGGGAAAACAAAAAAGATGCTGCTACGGATGAAATTGTGAATTTAGCCAAGAGACTTTCTTATTTGGCTGGAAATAAAAAATAAACAGAGGGTAGGAGAGAAACTATGAAACTAATTACTTTTAGTCATGACGAAAGGATTCAACTGGGAGTTTTAAAAGATCAAGTAACCATAAAATTGAATACGCTTTCAGATTTGGTCTCAGAGAAAAATGGTGATGACTTTAGATTACCTAACAATATGCTAGGTTTAATCAGTCTTGGAAAACAAGGAATCGATCAGATTGAATCTTTGATAAGTTGGTTGGAGGAAAATGATTCATATAAGGATTTAGTACAGATTGAAAATAGCTTGATAAAAGTATTAACCCCTATTGCTAATCCAGGCAAAGTAGTGTGTGTTGGCAATAACTACATGGACCATTGTATTGAACAAAATGTAGAACCACCTAAACAACCAATGATCTTTTCTAAATGGGCTAGCTGTATTATTGGACCGAATGATACTGTAATTCTGCCAGAGGATTCTGAACAAGTAGACTATGAGGCTGAATTGGCTGTCATTATTGGAAAAGAAGGAAAAGATATTTCTGAAGAACAAGCATTAGATTATATTTATGGATACACAGTGATGAATGACGTGAGTGCACGTGATGTACAGTTCAAAGATGTTCAATGGGTAAGAGGGAAATCCTACGATACATTTGCCCCACTTGGACCAACTATTGTTACAGCTGACGAAATCAAAGATCCACATAATTTAGATATTAAGTTAACCGTTAATGGAGAAACACTACAAGACTCAAATACAAAACACCTTATTCATAAAATCCCTTATATCATCTCTTATCTCTCAAGAGGCTTTACATTTAAACCAGGAGATGTTATTGCTACAGGAACCCCCCATGGTGTAGGAGTTTTTAGAAATCCGCCAATCTTCTTAAAAAGGGGAGATATATGTAGAATTGAAATTCAAAATGTTGGAGTGTTAGAAAATACAATTTACTAGATTCATAGGAGGTAAGTATGAGAGCGTTAATGTGGACAGAGCCAAATAAAATGGAGATACAAGAGGTTTCCATTCCAGATTTACAAAAAGACGAAGTTTTAATAAAGGTGGATGTGGTAGGTATTTGTGGTTCAGAAATAGAAGGGTTTTTAGGCCATAACAGCTTGCGAGTACCTCCTTTAATCATGGGACATGAATTTTCAGGAGTAGTTGAGAATACAGATGGATCTCCTGACTTGATAGGAAAACGTGTTGTTGTTAATCCACTTATTAGCTGTGGAAAATGTAACCGCTGTCTTAAAGGATTAGAGAATCTCTGTGACAATCGATCAATTTTAGGCATTCATCGTCCTGGAGCATTCGGGGAGTACGTAAGTGTCCCTTCTTCAGCCGTACTTCCAATTCCAGATCATCTAAACTCTTTCGCTGCTTCGTTAACTGAACCCCTCGCTTGTAGTTTACGAGCAACGAAAAGAGCAATGGCAAATCATCCGTTTGCGAATGTAGTTGTGTATGGTGCAGGAACAATTGGATTGTTGAGCGCCTTTGTTGCAAAAATACTAGGGGCTGAAAATGTAATTGTCCTTGATCTTAATCAAGAAAGGTTAAACACGATTCAGGAATCAGGAATTGCTCATGTGATTCAATCCAACAAAGAAAATGTTGAAGAACGAGTGAAAGAAATTGCGGGGCAAAAGGGAGTAGACATCATTATTGATGCAGCGGGGTTTGTACCTACCCGTCAGCAAGCAATCAAGATCATTAACCCTGGTGGCGTAATTATGAATATCGGTCTTGGTGTCGATGAAACGCCGATCCCTATTAACCAAACAATTCGAAGTGAGATTACTGAACTTGGTTCATTCTGTTATACCAAACAAGATTTTTACGAGGCATTACAATTACTAGTCAATGGGCAAATAAGTGAAAAAGTCTGGTCAGAAGTACGTCCAATTGAAAATGGCCACCAATCATTTGTAGATTTAGTTAGTGGAAACGTAGTGAAAAGTAAGATCTTTCTTCAATTTTAAAGAGGGGTGAAATGATATGAGGGGACTTGGACAAAAAATTAAGAGTTTAAGGTGTTATGTTGTGGAAGGCGGGGGAGCGGATTATCACGATCAAGGTCAGGAGCATTGGATTGTTGGCCAAATTTCAACGCCTATGAGCATCTATCCCGAGTACAAAGCATCACGAACAAGCTTTGGAATTAACGCACTAAAAACGATTGTTGTTGAGGTCGAAGCTGATAACGGAACGGTTGGCTTCGGAATTTCAACTGGAGGCTATCCTGCCGCCTGGCTTATTAAAAATCACCTCGAACGTTTTGTTGTTGGTCAACAGGTTGAGAATATTGAAATCATGTGGGATCAAATGTACCGTGCCTCTCTTTACTATGGAAGAAAAGGGATTGTGTTGAATGCAATATCTGCTATTGACCTAGCCCTCTGGGATTTATTGGGTCATCTTAGAGAAGAGCCGGTCTACTCGATGATTGGTGGGAAGGTAAGAGAAGAACTTGTTTTTTATGCAACTGGACCTCGACCTGACTTAGCAAAAGAGCTTGGCTTTATTGGCGGGAAGATGCCACTCGTGTATGGTCCTGCAGATGGAGAGGAAGGACTACGCAAAAATATTGAGGCAGCTGCTGAGATGAGAAGTCGAGTGGGTGAGGATTTCTGGCTAATGTGGGATTGCTGGATGTCACTGGACTTGCCTTATGCACAAAAACTAATGGCAAAGTCTGAGGAGCTTGGCTTTAAGTGGATTGAAGAATGTTTTAACCCTGATGAGTATTGGAATTACCGGGATCTTAAAAAACGGGCAGGAAACAATATATTAGTTACAGGTGGGGAGCATGAAGCAACACGATACGGCTTCCGAATGTTACTAGAATATTGTGATCTAGATATTATTCAACCAGATGTCGGTTGGTGTGGGGGATTAACGGAACTGATAAAAATAGGAAACCTTGCTGATAGTTTCGGTAAAATGGTTGTTCCGCATGGAAGTGGAGTCTACAGCCATCACTATGTTGTTACGAAACCTAATAGTCCGTTTACTGAATACCTAGTGATGAGTCCAGATGCTTCCGAAATTGTTCCTCAATTTTATCCATTACTAAAAGATGAGCCTATTCCTGTTAACGGGAAGTTAAAAGTTAGTGACAAGCCGGGCTTTGGGGTAGAGCTTAACCGTGAGGCTGGTTTAGTAGAAGTGAAATCAGGACAAATTTTATAAAAATAGGGGGAGAAACATGAAGAACAAGGGGATTGCAATTCTAGTAATCATGTTAATGGTCATTTTGTCGGCATGCGGGGGAAGCAAAAGTAACGGAACAGCTTCAGAATCAGATTCAGGTAACAAAGAAGAAGTGAATATTCGAATTGGATCTCACCTTGCACCTGAACATTCAGTTGTAAAAACGGCGGAAAAGTTCAAGGAGTTGGTTGCTGAAAAGTCAGAGGGGAGAATTAAAGTGACTATCCATCCTTCTGGTGAACTAGGAGATCAAAAAGAGCTGGTAGAGGGTTTACAACTAGGGACGATTGAGATGGCTATCAATGATGCTGGTTTATTAGCAAACTTTGTTCCTGAGGTGGGAATTCTAGATATGCCATATTTGTTTGAGGATTATGACCATGTACATCAGGTGTTTGATGGAGAAGTTGGTTCCACGCTTCAAGAAAAAATGGCAGACAAGGGAATTCGCTCTTTAGCATGGTTTGACTCTGCTTTTCGTAGTACCTTTTTAACAAAGAAAACAGAATCAATAGACGAACTGAAAGGAATAAAAATTCGTACACCTGAAGCTCCAAGCGTTATTGAAACGGTAAAATCATGGGATGCTGTGGCCACACCACTTCCTTGGGGGGAACTATATACAGCAATGGAAACGGGTGTTGTTGATGGGTTCGAGGGCTCTGCAGAAAGTATTTATTCAGCTAAAATGTATGAGGTATCCAAATACTTAGTTAAAACAGAACATATTTTTACAGCGCTTTCATTGAATATGAGTGATACGTTCTTTAAAGGTCTGTCAGAGGAAGATCAAAAACTTATTTCAGAGGCAGCCCTAGAAGCTGGCGAATATGGTCGTCAGTTAGCAATGGATCTTGACGAAGAATATTTTAATAAATTGGTAGAAGAAGGCCTTGAAGTAGTAGAGGTAGATAAAACACCATTCATTGAAAAAGCAGAGTCTATTGTAGATGAGTATGCAAAGGAAGTGAATGCTGTAGATTTAGTAGAGAAGATTCGAGAAATAAAATAGTTGTAAAAAACTGATTCAAAGGTTTTACCTTTGAATCAGTTTTTAAAGATAGGTATTACAACTTATTGATCATATTTTCGATGTCACCAAAGGGGTGAAAAAATGATTAACTTGTTAGATAAAGGGATAAGGGGTATAGGAATACTTTTATTTGCTTCAATAGTTATTTTGACGCTAATCCAAGTATGTTCACGCTTGATAGGAAGCCCAGTACAGGGGACTGATGAGGCGGTAAGATTTTTATTTATATGGATGGTTTTCTTAGGAATTGCTTACGGAATGCGTAATAAGGTTCATATTGAAGTAGATTTTTTTATAAGTAAATTCAGTGAGACCATTCAGTTTTGGCTAACTTTATTTAATCATTTATTAATGATTATCTATACTGTTGTAATTGTATATCAAGGATATATTGTAACAGAAGTAATGGGGAATCAATTAGCCCCTATTAGCCGTATTCCCATGTCATATATTTTTGCATCCATCCCGATCGGAGCAAGTTTGTTACTCCTCTATATTATTCTTAGTGCAATTGAAACCATAAAAGAAAGGAAGAGGTGATAGTATGTTGGTTGCATTGTTTATAAGTTTACTCGTTTTATTATGTATTAGAGTACCCATAGCATTTGCAATTGGTTTATCATCTCTTTTTTCCATTTTTTTCTTTAGTGATATACCGCTAAGCTTACTGATTCCAAGGATTTTTAATACATTAAATAGTTCAACCTTTCTAGCTATTCCACTGTTTATGTTAGCTGGCGTAATTATGGAAAGTGGAGGGATATCAGCAAGATTAATAAGGTTTTCAAGTTCGTTAATAGGACATATTCGTGGTGGGTTAGGACATGTAACGGTTCTAACTAGTATGGCTTTTGCTGGAATTTCTGGCTCTGCGTCTGCAGATACATCAGCTGTCGGTTCTGTATTAATTCCATCTATGGTAAAAAAGGGGTACCCGAAAGGATATGCTGCTGCGTTAACTGCATGTGCAGGCTCCCTAGGACCAATCATTCCCCCAAGTATCATTATGATTATATACGGATCATTGACAGGTTTATCAATTGGAAAGCTTTTCTTAGCCGGAGCAATCCCTGGGATATTAATTGGGCTAGGATTAATGATAATCAATTATTTGTCTGCTAAAAAACTTGGTCTTGAAAAATCAGAGAGGGCTTCTTTAAAAGAAGTGTGGAAGAGTTTTCTTACTGCTTTCTGGGCTCTTATGGCTCCAGTTATTATTATTGGAGGAATTGTTACTGGTACTTTTACAGCAACAGAATCAGGTGTGATAGCAGTCCTTTATTGTTTTCTTATTAGTACCTTTGTTTATAAAGAGATGAAGGTACGTGATTTGGGTGAAATATTCACGAAAGCGTTAAATACAACGGTTATGGTTATGTTTATTGCTGCAACCGCTTCAGCGTTTGGATGGATACTAGCAAATGAACAATTCCCTATTAAAGTTGTCAATATGCTAAGTGCTTTAACAGAAAGTAAACATATTGTTATATTAATAATTATTGCCTTTTTACTTTTCATTGGTTGTTTCTTAGAAACTATAGCTGCAGCAATAATATTTGTACCTGTACTATCTGTTTTGGCGGTAGATTTTGGGTTTGATCCTATTCAGTTTGCTACAGTTGTTGCCATTTGTTTAATTATAGGAGGAATAACACCACCAATTGGGGTGCTTCTATTCATTACAAACGGAATTGCTAAGGCAAACATAAATGAATCTATTAAATATCTCTGGCCATTTTTCGGAATGATATTGTTTGTCATCCTGTTGGTAGCATATGTTCCATTCCTATCAACGTTATTACCTAGCTTAGTAAAATAGTATCTAAAATCTCTCCGAAAATAGGAGAGATTTTTTATATATTTAGTGAATAAACAATGATTTAAAATATATACATACAACTAAAGTTCCTAGCCATGTTTTGGGAACTATTTGCATTGATGTATAATTAAAGGAAGACATTGAAAAAAGGAATGTTTTTAATGGAACTTCTAAAGAAATATAAATTTTTTGGCGGGAGAATTGTTAAAACAGGGATTGCAGTATTTTTGACTGCTCTTATCTGTGATCTTTTGTCTTGGCCCCCAATGTTTGCGGTTATTACAGCGATTGTAACCATTGAGCCAACCGCAGCTCATTCTATTAAAAAGGCGTTCGTCCGGTTTCCGGCTTCTGCACTAGGAGCCGCTTTTTCTGTTTTATTTAATTTTGCCTTTGGCGATAGTCCGTTTACGTATATGCTTGTAGCTGTTATGACGATTATCGTGTGTTACAAACTTCGATTGCACGATGGAACATTGGTTGCTGTTTTGACAGGAGTAGCGATGATTTCTACAGTTCATGATCATTTTTTAAGTTCATTTTTTGTTCGGCTTGGAACAACTGGTATAGGACTAACTGTATCAGCTCTTGTGAATTTTCTAGTTATAAAACCGAATTACTCATTGACGATTAAATCTAAGCTTCAATGGTATATTTTAGAAACAGGCAAATTGATTGAAAAACGAGGAAAAGAAATTGTGTTTCAGCAGCCGTTACATCAGGACACGAAGATGAAGTATGAAAGACTTTGGAAGGATATCGAATCTGTAGAGACACTATGTGAATACCAGAAGCTAGAATGGAAGCTGCACAATTTTGATCGGAAGGATACCAAGGAATTTCATTATGAATATAAGAAATTAGGTACCTTACGCCAAATAGTTTTTCATGTAGCGAATCTCATGGCGATTCCTCCTCTCGATACACCAATTTGTAAGGAAAAGTCCGTCGAGCTGATGTTTTCTTCCATAAAACATGCCTTGCATGAAAAGGAGTACCGGATGGATGAAGAGCATCATCAGGCGGTGAAGAAGATTCGGTCTATTTTCAAACATTGTGTACAAGAAGATCAGATGAACCAGTCACATATAGCTTTACTGTATGAGCTCCTCTCCATCCATGAATTAATAGAGGAACTGCATCAAATACAATTGTTGAAACAAAAACATCAAAAGTTAATTCAGTATAAAGGTGCTAAAGCCGAGATGTAAGAGATGCTGGTGATAATCAGCATTTTTTATTTTTTAAGGGGTGTACTATTTTCAAAAAATACATATTGTGAAAAAGAGGGAGCTCAATACATTGGATGGAGGTGGGGAAATGGGAGTTCCGCCAAAGCATATTGTATCAGCTATCGCTTTCGTAAGGAACGATGATAATGAAGTGCTTTTAGTGAAAAGTCCAAGGAGAGGTTGGGAGTTGCCAGGAGGACAGGTTGAAGAAGGAGAGTCCATTAAGGCAGCTGCAATACGTGAAACAAAAGAAGAAAGTGGGATAGATATTGAAATTGTGAAGTTCTGTGGTGTTTTTCAAAATGTAAAGCACTCCATTTGCAGTAATTTGTTCATCGGGAAAGTAGTTGGAGGTCAACTGACAAATTCATCTGAGAGTTTAGAAGTGGGATATTTTCCGATAGAGAAAGCGCTTGAAATGGTCACTTGGAAACACTTTAAGAAGAGAATAGAGTATTGTTTAAATGAAGAGTTACAGCCATTTTTTGTTGAGGTTTGATCAGTCTTGTTATCAATATTCTCAAAATTACGAAGGGGCTGCCTTAATAATCAGGCAGCCCTTTCATTATTTCACAAACGGTCGAATCCTTGGAAAAACCTTTAGGGCGGTTTCATAAAACACCTGGTTATGGTACTCTTCCGGGATTAAGTTCTTGATGAACTCAATATATGGAGCGATCGGCACTAATGGCCAATCCGTACCGAATAGAAGTTTGTCATAAGAGTCAGCAAATACCAAGGCGTGACGTAAATGATCAAGGAAGCGGCCTTCGCTTTTCACTTCTAGGTCCTTCTTTGTTCCCACAATTAAACCAGACAAATCCGCAAACACATTTGGGTTTTTATAAATGATCTCTGCGCCTGTCAGTGTCCACGGGTCGCCGAAATGAGCCATCATGAAATTCACATCACGGTTTTCAACGGCTACCTCATCCAAGGTGAGGGGGTGGGAGTATTTCAAATATCCCCTTTCTGAATACGTATCGCCCGTATGAAAGACGACCGGAAGTTGGTATTTTGCTGCAAGTCTATAAACGGGCTTATAAATAGGGTCATAGGCATAAAACGGATAATAACCAAGATAGATTTTAATTCCAACCGTTTTCGGATGTACTAACATCTTTTCTAAACGAATAAGGGCCTCCTCATCTAGGTTGTACGGATTGATTCCGACGCAGGTAAAGATAGAAGGCGGCAACTCCGCAGTTAAATCCAGTCCCATCGGAGTTTGTGTCTCGTAATCTGGAAACCCCATTTTATCCGTTTCTGTCAATCCCATTCCAATACCAAGCACCACTCCTGCTTCCTCGAATTCTTTAAGAATACCTGAAGGTGAATAGTCGACAAACGAAATGGTTTCAGCTGTTTCATGAAATGATTTTATGTTTGATAGATGGATATGAGCATCAATGATTTTCATAAGAACTCCTTTTATGGCTCTTTTCTTAAACTTTATTCCTTTTTGGAACATCATTTTTTTAATGATGGTGCTAAGTTTCCACAGAAAGCATTAATTTAATATGAAAAGAGCCTGAAAACAAAATTTTATAGCGCAAAATAGATATTTCTACGTTAAAATCGGCTTTAAGATTTTAACAACAATCTTTACGAAAATAACCACTAAAATTGGATGTTTCGTAGTTTTTGGACGGCTTCTGTTGATAGTTTTCGCTCATCAAATAGGAAGAAAAGAGGAGCGGTGGCTTGTTCTTGCTTATTTGCAAAACCTGGCTGAGCAGCAACTAGTTGAAAGGCCTCTTTATTCATATAGGCCTCGGTCTCTTCCGTGTTCAAACTTGGAATCACATAAAGCTTCTCTTTTTTTGTAGCCGATTCAATAAAGGGATTTTCGGGAAGGTACATTGGTAGTTCCTGTTTTCCTGCACGGTACTCTGAACTTCCACTCTTGATAGTAAGGTTTGGTAAGAATTCTCCACCGAGGAACAGGTCAGTCAACCATTTCTCTCCTTCCAGCCATTTCCCCCCATCATGCATGATTCGTAAAAATGTTGCTAAAACAGGAACACCCGGAAGCATTACATAGTATTGAATGTACTCGACATTTTTCCATTGTGAATGTTCCTCGAATTTTGTTTGGATGGCCATTCCACTCCAAGTATTTCCGTTACGGTCACAGATATTTGTCGGTGATATGGTTGTTTTTTCTTTTAAAAGAGAGAAGGTGGTGATTCCTTCCGGAGACCATTTCATACCTCCTGCCCATGGGTTCCACCAACTTTTGGCTGTTCTTTCAGGATATTGAGTATCTAACCACTCCAGTCCATTTACTTTCAGTGAATATAAGCCTGGGTAAAAATTAGCATTTGCTTTAAGCGATAAACAACCATTATCAACAACTATTGACCCATTTGACTCTGTACTAGAGGAAATGTCACCACGTGGTGATAATAGTAGATCCTGAAAAATTGTCCGTATTCCTTCTTGTTGAAAATGAGCTGTTAGATGAGAAACAGGGTTATTTAATGAGAGTTGTTCTTCAAAGGTAATTGTGTTTTTCTCTTCCTTAGCCTGAATACGCAAGTTGCTGACAGGAGTTTGGTCACAAACTATATCAAGCGTTCCATTCAAGAAACTGTTTCTATAAGTCTTTAACGTGAAGGAAATAGGTGAACTAGATGGTACAATCATTTTATTCGCCTCGAGCTGAAGTTCGTTGGTTATCACGTGTGGCTCAATTAGATGTCTTTTCTCAGCATAAGCCTGAAATTGACTCGCTTCCTGGAATGAATCAAGTGCTACAGTGATTTTTTCTGTTGTAGCCTTTGCTCCGGGTTTCATCTCACCTATTTTTTGCTCAATGACAAACTGCCAACCTTCTGGAGCTGCATAGCTGTTTTGAGGCCATGTTACCCCAACCGTTTCCTCTTCAGTCTTGGAAAAATACCAATGACCCGATATCATGGCTGGATTTAGATCTCCGAACTCAAGTGGACGAATTTTTGAAAAATAAACTAGTCTTTGATCAAGTGGGAAATATGTGTTACCAAGTTCTTGATATACAGGCTGGCTGATTGCGATATTTTGGTAAGTGGTTGGATGTACATTTTCAATCTCTACCCATTGATGAACGATTCCATCTCCAAAGAGCTGCAGACACTCTGTTAAGTAGATGCCTGGAAATTCCCCCGATTGCAACACGAACTTAATCAAGATAGAGGAATCATCAATATCCCAGGATACTGATGTTGGCTTCTTTTTATTAAATTCGTTAGTATATGGTTTTCCAAGTTTAGGTGCAAGAAATGAAAAGGCTGGTTTTTTTCTTCTAGCATTCTTTTTTAATTGGACGTTAAGATCAAGTTTTCGAATATTTAACTGACTTTGACCATTGTATATATGCCAGTAAAGTGTTGATTCACCACCAAATCTCTTTCCTTCGCCTTTGAAACCAATCGAAATTTGCTGTTCAAAAGTGAGTACATGATCGGTAGACTTTGTGGAAATATGAATACTTGGATCGTAAAAGCCATGCTTTCTAACAGTAACAGGTATAGGAATCGTCTTTCTTCCTTTAGCAGGGACGGTAACTTCGTATGTTTTTTGTTCTAGACTAACTAGGTCATTCTCAGGAATGGTAAGAATAAATTCGGTTGTGTTCGAGAGATTATTCTTTAGCTCAAGATGAAATTCTGTTTTCGTATCTAAAAAAGCAAAATTTCCTTCATTAAATGCTTCGAGCTTAGCTGGTTGCATAGGAAATATTCCAAGGCTCATTTCACAAGGAATACCATTAATTTCTACGGTTATTTGGATACTCGGGTGAGTCCGCCAAATACTAGGCTCTTCGCCTTTTCGTATAGTAAAAGTCTCAGTGAGGGTAAGGTCTTTTGCTATATTCAGCTTTCCAGTGTTAAGCTGATATTCGACTCGAGCATTCTTAGTACCAGTTGCTTGGAAGGTAAGAGGAGTACCGGTTTTGTTCACAACTTTTAATTGATAGGTATGCTTCATTTCCTCAATCACTTCATGGTGATCCATAGTTAGCTGAACAAGGAATTCATCGGTTTCAATTAGGGTAATGCCTCGACTCGTACGTTCAAATTGTACTCTAGCGTTCGTGTCCGGCGAACTCCAGCTATATTCGTAGAAGGTAAATCCGTTTTCTTTTATTCCATCTGGCTTTACTTCAATTTGCCTTGCGCTAGCTTCATACCAGTCTATTTCTTCAAATAGTGGTTTAAGAAGAGGGGTGTTTAACACCTTAGGGATAAAGTTCATCAGATGGGTAGTGTCGTCACGATCCTCCCAAAAGAAGCCGCATTTCTTATAAAGTGGAACCGCTTTGGTGTTACCTGGCCAAGTGTATAAATCAAGACGAGGCCATCCGAGTTCGATCGTTTTTTCAAGAGCTTTCATAACAAGCATTTTACCGATTTTCTTTCCATGATAACTCGGAAGGACATTGAGTAGAGGGATGTATAAAGAGCCAGTATCCTCCTTATATTCAGATAATCCACAATAGCCAACGACTTCTTTTTCGTCTAGCGCTAGATAAAGCTCAATATTTTCGGAATTGGCTTCCTTTGTTTTCACTTGTTCTTCGGTCATAACACGAGTATCGCCGCCCCAACTGTCACGGCTTAAATTCCACATTTTTGCTACCCCTGCTGCTAATCCTTCGTGATAACTTACAATTTGGATCCCATTTTTTACAGAAGGCATATAGTTTCTCCTCTCACTAAGTAGATTCTTCCTTTTTAATTTGAACTTGCTTTTCTTTTGTTCTCACTTGAATCATTTCGCATCTCCTCCTTATGTATGTAGTAGGAATGTTTTTCCATTCCAATTTCAATCGTAACCGCTTAAATTTTCAAAGTAAAGAAAATTCAGACTACAAATTATGTGCAAATATTAAGAAGGAGTAAGTCTTGACAGGAAAAAAGCGAGAGTCTCAGACTCTCGCTTTTTTATTAAGTGTCCATCCCACGCGGACAAATCTGGTAAATCTGTCCACGAAAGGTGACAGACACCCTAAAAAGACAGAAGGGGGTGTTTTGTCCACGAAGGGTGTCTGACACCCTATGTGGCACCCTATGGGTTGGTGGACCAGAGGCCTGCTGATTTTAGGAATACTCTTGGGTGTAGCTTTAGGCCGGATACGATTAGGTCGGCTAGATCTTCTGGGTGCATGACATTTTCTGGGTTTCCAGAGATTAAGTTGGTTTCAGTCGCTAGGTCTGTTACAACTGTACTAGGAGTTAGACCGACTACGCGGATGTTGTGCTTGCGAACCTCTAAAGCTAAGGACTCTGTTAAACCTAGTACCCCAAATTTTGATGCGCTGTAAGCACTTGTTACAGGAGCGCCTTTTTGTCCAGCACTAGATGAGATATTGACAATATCCCCCGCTTTTCTTTCGATCATTTCTGGTAAAACCGCCCGTGTTGTGTTGTACACACCGATAAGGTTCACTTTGATGATGTTTTCCCATTCTTCAGGGGAAAGGTCTAAGAAACCACCAAATTTAGCTGTGCCTGCATTATTGATGAGAATATCAATGGATCCTAGTTCTCCTCTTATTTTCTCTACTGCCGTAGTAATGGAGTCTAAATCTGCTACATCAGCTGTTGCAACAGCGATTTTTACATTAAACTCACGCAACTCCTCAGCTACTTTTTCAAGATTAGAAAGAGTTAACCCTACTAATCCAATATTTACTCCTTCTTTTGCAAGAGCAATGGCTGTAGCACGGCCAATTCCTCTGCCTGCACCTGTTACAATCGCAGTTTTTCCACTAATAGATTGCATGTTTTCCACTCCATTTCTTATGTAATGTAATTAAATATATCAGGAACCATTCAATCTAGCCATTGAGACAACTTTTTGATCCCAAAGAGTAAAGACAGACAAACTTACTTTGTACAATTCTTGTCAGCTTTAGTCTATTCCTTGAGTATATTGCCGAATAGAGTCGAAAGAATTATCTGAAAATTCCGTTGACGAAGTGAGTGGGCTAGGATATAGTAAGAATATAATATAACAATATATAACGTCCTATAATGTTGTATATTGAATGAAGGGAGGATAGGCAGTACCCCATACTAAAAAATACTTAGGAGGCTTTATAAAAATATGAGTACTGAACTAATCGTAGATGTGAAAAATCAAATCAAACATGCGCTTGAGGAAGTAGAGAAGAAACAAATTGATAATGTCTTTTTTGTAGCTTGTGGGGGTTCATCTGCTTTAATGTACCCAAGTAAATACGTTGTTGATCGTGAAGCGAAAAAGCTAGATGCACATCTCTATAGTGCAAATGAATTTATTCACCGTAATCATGCAAAGCTTGGGGATACATCTCTAGTCATCCTATGTTCTCATTCTGGTACAACTCCAGAAACAGTAGAAGCTGCTAAATTTGCTCGTGCAAAAGGTGCTTTAACGATTTCTCTAACAAATGAGCCGACTTCACCTCTAGCTCTAGCTTCAGAAGTAGTCCTAAAATATGAGTGGGGACCAACAGCAAATGCATTTGCTACAAACTACTCTGTGCTATATCAACTAGTCTTTGGAGTTCTTAAGGTTGTAGAGAACAATGAAAAATTTGCAACAATTGAAAATAGCCTAGAAAACCTACAAACTGTTTTTGAAAAAGCTGCTTCCAAATATCATAATGCTGCTGTAGAATTTGGAAAACAGTATAAGGATGAAAAAGTCATTTACACAATGGCTAGTGGTTCAAACTACGGTGTGGCATATTCTTTCGCTATTTGTATTTTAATGGAAATGCAGTGGGTTCATTCACATGCCATTCATGCAGGTGAATACTTCCACGGGCCATTTGAAATCATTGATGAAGAAACACCATTTATCATCCTTCTTGGTCTAGATGAAACTAGATACCTTGAGGAGCGTGCCCTTGAATTCTCGCAGCGTTATGGAAAGAAGCTAATCGTTTTAGATGCAAAAGATTTTGACTTTTCTGGAATTGATAAAGAGGTTCAAGGATATATTGCTCCACTAGTATTGAACCACGTATTAAGAAGATACGCAGAAAACTTGGCAGAACAGCGCAATCATCCATTATCTACAAGAAGATATATGTGGAAAGTAGAATACTAAAATCTAACAGGAAAAGCGAGGAGACCTTCGCTTTTCCTCTCATTGCTAGATTAATAGAAGAAAAATCTTGAGGGGGCCAATTCATGAAAAAGTTTAAAATCTTTAGTATCATCGCCGTATTAATTCTCTCAATGCTCGCAGCTTGTTCCTCATCTAGTCAAACAGCTTCAGAAGACAGTGATACTGTCGAACTTCGTTTTTTCCACCGATGGCCTACAGAACCCAAAAAGCAATACTTTGAAGAAGCAGTCAAAGAGTTTGAAGAGCTACATCCGAATATAAAAATAAAAACCGAAGCAGTTTTGAATGACTCGTACAAGGAAAAGATTCGTGTCGTTTTAGGTTCAAATAATCCTCCTGATGTTTACTTTTCTTGGAGTGGTGAGTTTGCTTACAATTTTGCCAGAGCTGGACAATCCCTAGACTTAACAAGCTATGTAGAAGAAGATACAGATTGGTCAGGACAAATCATTGAATCTCAATTTGGTCCATTTACATTGGATGGAAAGGTTTATGGAATTCCTTGGTCCACAGATGGAAAAGCCTTCTTCTATAACAAAAAGGTTTTTAATGATTTAAATCTTGAAATCCCGACCACATGGGAAGAGCTCCTAACTGTATCTAAAAAAATTAAAGATGCAGGAATTACTCCGATTGCTTTTGGAAGTAAGGCACCTTGGACGATTTCTCATTATATTGGATCGCTAAATGAGTATGTCGTTCCGGAAGATGTTATTGCAAAGGACTACAGCCTAAGTAATCCAGATGGAGAATTTACTCATCCTGGTTATGTAACAGCCCTGGAAAAATTCATTGAATTAGAGCCATATTTTAATCAAGGAGTGAACTCCGTTGACCACCAATACGCAAGAGAGCTATTTAATGGAGGAAAAGCAGCAATTGGGTACTTCCAGCTAGCTGAAATCGGTTTGATAGAACCAAGTCTTGGTGAAGATTTAGGTGTATTCAATACCCCATTCGTTGAAGGTGGAGAAGGAAATCCAAGCTCCATTACTGCTGCTCCAGAAGGAATTATGGTTTCTTCTAAAACAAAGCATCCTGAAGAAGCAATGGAGTTTATTAAATTCTTAACTTCAAAGGAAAAAGGAATTGAACAGTTAAAAGAGGTAAGTGAATACAGTGCGGTTAAGGATACAACAACTACTGAAAACGGTTCAGCTCTTCAACAAGAAGCGATCGACCTAATCGTGAATGCTGAAAAGACTTACTTATGGTTTGACACGGCTGTAGATATTAAGATTGTTGATGCCTACTTAAATGGTGTTCAACAGATGTTAGATGGAAAAAAATCAGCTGAAGACGTGATGAAAGATGTTCAAAAAGCAGCGAAAGAGCTGAAATAATAGTTTAAAAGAAAGGTAGTGTAGGGGACCGAAACTACCTTTCTTTCATAAAGCAAAAAAAGAGAAGGGTCGGAAAGGACCTAGAAAAAAAGAGGTGAATACAGTGACACTTAGGAAAATGGCTCCCTATTTATATATTGCCCCTTGTATTTTGTTAATGGGATTGTTCGTTTATTATCCCATTGTAGAGAATTTCCGATTTGCTTTTTATGAGTTTTCTGCTTTTGCCCCAGATAAGGTGTTTGTTGGATTCGAAAATTTCCTTGCTCTGTTCCAGGATGAGGTTTTTTATATAGCTTTAAAAAATAATCTTTGGTACGCAGTTATCTCAATTGTATGTCAAGTATTCGGCGGGTTAATTTTAGCTGCCATACTAGAAGATCCTCTAACTAGATTGCTAAGTGGTTTTTTCCGTACCACTTTCTTCCTTCCGGTGATCATATCCATTACGGTAATAGCTTTATTGTTCAGCTTTGTTTACAACCCGGATATTGGGATACTAAACAGTTTCCTTCGATTTCTCGGTCTTGAAGAGTGGACAAGGGCATGGCTTGGGGAATCTGAAACAGCTATTTTCGCCGTAATCGCTGTATCTCAGTGGCAAAGTATTGGATATATCATGATGCTTTTCATTGTTGCTATTCAGTCTATTCCTCAAGAGCTGTATGAGGCTGCTGATATTGATGGTGCGAATAAATTTTATAAGTTTCTTCATATTACAGTTCCACAGGTAAAAGAAATGCTTTTTGTAGCAACTTTAATAACATTAACAGGTGCATTTACAGTATTTAATGAGCCATATATTTTGACAAGTGGCGGACCTGGAAATGCAAGTGAAGTGCTTGGCACGTTGCTTTACAAATCAGCCTTTTTTAGAGATGAGATGGGATACGCTTCAGCAATAGCGACCATTATATTACTGCTTTCATTGGCGGTGGCTATTATTCAAATGAAGCTATTTAAGACAGGGAAGGAGGATTAATAGATGGAGACTGATAAAGTAACACCAACAGACTATAGCATTCAATCGATCAGAGTTCGTTCCTATAAGAGGAAAAAAATTGCTGGAGCGATTCCACTATATACTATATTAATCTTCTATTTTATTATCATTGCCTATCCTTTGTTTTGGATGGTGATTAATTCCTTTAAAACGACAGAAGAAATTTTCTCAAACAGTTGGGCATTACCAACAACATGGCTTGTCTCGAACTATGTTCATGCGTGGAATACAGGAATATCTGAGTACTTTATAAATAGTACCATTGTTACGTTAAGCACTTGTATATTAACGGTTTTCTTAAGTGCTCTTGGCGCATATGGTTTAACTCGTTTTCAATTTAAAGGTAAGAAGCTACTATTAATATTGTGTATGGGTGGAATGATGCTATCTCCGCAGGTAAGCTTAGTCCCTTTGTATAAGCTTATCCAGGCATTGGGTATTCATGACACCTACTTAGCGCTCATTCTGCCCTATGTGGCTTACCGTATTCCGATTACTGTTCTATTAATAAGAGCGGCTTTTCTAGAGGTTCCAAAAGAGTTGGAAGAATCAGCTTTCCTCGATGGATGTTCAACATGGTCTGTATTTACAAAAATCTTTTTGCCTCTGAACCTTCCTATTTTGTTCACTGGGGTCATTATCACGGCTTACTTTACTTGGAATGAATTCATGTTTGCGCTTATCTTTATTGACTCAGATAGTTTAAAAACGATTCCGGCTGGACTAATGCAATTCCGTGATGCATTACAAACCAATTGGGGAGTTCTTTTAGCAGGATTAATGATCTCTGCCATCCCGATTATTACACTATTCTTGTTTTTACAAAAGTATTTTGTACGTGGTCTGGCATCTGGAAGTTTGAAAGGATAAGGGAGGTAATAATAATGAAGCTACTTACAATTGGAGATAATGTAGTGGATGTGTATTTGGATCGAAACGAGATGTTTCCAGGCGGAAATGCATTAAATGTTGCTGTATTAGCGAAGCAATATGGAGCAGAAGAAACAGGATTTATTGGCATTGTAGGAGATGATGCGGAAGGGGATCACATTATTGATTCTTTAGAAAAGAATCATGTGAATATAAGTCATATCCGAAGGGCTTATGGAGAAAGTGGAAAAGCGTATGTGGATATTGATGACACTGGGGATAGGATTTTCGTAAAATCTAACAAAGGTGGTATTCAATCGAAGCTACGTTTGAAATTGGATCCATCAGACTATGATTATATCAAAGGTTTTGATGTACTTCATACAAGCATTTATAGCAGCCTAGATGACCAGCTTCCCCTGATCAAACAGCTTTTACCGATTTCCTATGATTTCTCTAATCATTTTACAGATGAGTTGCTAAAGACGGTATGTCCCCATATCACTTTTGCCTTCCTATCTGGTAGTGACTTTGGTGACAAGCAAATCGAAGAATTAATGAACAAAATTCATGGATTTGGCACGCATTACGTGATTGTTACCCGAGGTTCAAAGGGAGTATTCATGTCTGATCGAACACAAAGCTATATACAGGGGATAGAAGAAGCTGAGGTTATTGATACGCTAGGTGCGGGTGATTCGTTTATAGCTGGATTTTTAACAAGTTATTTGAATCACCATACCATCAAACAGTCTTTGCAGCTTGCAGCACTTCGAGCAGCACATACTTGTGAAGTGAACGGAGCATTTGGTTATGGAAAACAATTAGTAAAATAATGAAAAGGGACTGGCTGGTAGCCAAGTCCCTTTTATGTCGTAATCGTAAAGGCAATTACCGAAGTTAAGTTTTTAAATGTAGAAAGATGAATAGGTTTTTTATTCTTATCGTACACGATTTTGTCTATATTAAATAATGTTTCGCCAATTTCACAATTAAGATGCTCAGCTTCTATGGATGAGGCAGGAATTCCAGTGATCGTTTTTTTTGTGGTTATGTCCTTCATATCCACGTGGTAAATATTACTTAGGACATCATAGGTGGATTCGTAATCAAATATATGCTCGGGTATTTTAGGAAAGCGCTCTATCGGATAATGGGTTAAATCAAGCATAAATGGCTCCTCATCAAGATACATCAGTCTTAGAAGTTTAAGCACTGGGGCACCAACCTCTATTTGAAGATCTTCAGCTATTTTCTTTGACGCCTTAATTTCCTCACAAAGGAGAACTTTCTTAGCTGTCTTTTTTCCAAGTTGTTTGCTGAAATCCGAAAATCCCTCGATGGTTACTAATTCGCGAGCAACCTTTTTCCTAGCCACAAAAGTACCTTTTCCTTGTTTTCTTTCCAACAATCCTTCATCAACCAAATCTTGGATGGCTCTTCTAACCGTAATTCTACTCACTCCATAAATATCACAAAGCTCCGCTTCATTGGGAATTTGCTGACCTGGTCGATAGGTGTTCTGGTCAATGGCTTCTTTTATCGTGTTAAATAATTGTTCGTATAATGGACGTGAACTAGCGCTGTTTAACTTCATAGTAGAACTCCTCTCAAAGTATAAATCATTATATAATATTATATAACATTTAACGGAAACATGTATATAATTAGTCTGAGAATTTCGAATACTAAAGTAATAAAACAATAGAAAATTGGCAATAAAAAAAGCTCTGGCTTGCAATTTACATGCAAGCCAGAGCTTTCTTGCCCTATTAAGCTTTTACAGAAGACTCTTTTGGAGCCCACGTCTTTTTCCAAGACATCTGTGCAATAATTAAAACGAGTAAAGCTAATACTCCAATTCCTGCATATACGAGGAATCCTGTTGCATATGTGCCTGTGATTTCTCTTAACGTTCCTAGAATATTTGGAATAAAGAAACCACCAACACCACCCGCTGCTCCAACAATTCCTGTAACCATCCCGATTTCTTCTTGGAAGCGTTGTGGAACAAGTTGGAATACCGCTCCATTTCCCATTCCTAAACACATCATACCTACAAATAATAACAAGGTAACAAGAGTGATGGAAGGTAGCTGACTAACTCCTAGCATCGTTAAAGCAACACCGATAAATAAGAAGGTTAATAGACGAACTCCCCCAATCTTATCTGCAATAAATCCTCCCACTGGACGGAAGAAGCTTCCTGCTGCTACGCAAAGGGTAACAAAGTCTCCAGCTCTTACTCTTGAAAGATCGTATTGATCAACGAAAAAGATACTTAAAAAGCTTGATAGTCCAACAAATCCACCGAAGGTAACGCTATACAATAAACAGAAGTAAAGGGCATCTTTTTGTTTAAAAACATTAAAGTATTCTTTAAGCGGTTTTGGTGCTGGTTGGGAAGGAGCATCTTTCGCAATAAGTACAAAGATAATAAACACAATAGCTAAAGGAATAAGGGCAACCCCCAGTACATTATGCCAGCCAATTTGTTCAGCAAGGCGGGGACCAAACAAGGTTGCAAATAAAGTTCCGCTATTTCCAGCACCAGCAATCCCCATGGCTAAGCCTTGTAAATGGGGTGGATACCAACGACTTGCCATTGGTAAGGCAGCTGCAAAGCTTGCACCAGCTACTCCTAATAGTATACCGATAAAATAAATCTCCGTTAAGGTCGTTCCAAACAGCCAACCCCATAGAAGTGGAACCATGGTAACGACCATTCCAATGATCGAGGTTTTCTTCGGACCAATTCTATCCGTTAAGACACCAAGAACGAGACGGAAGAAAGATCCACCGAGAATTGGGATTGCTACGATTAATCCCTTTTGAGAAGGGGAAAGTCCAAAGTCTTTGGTGATATATACTCCAAGTGCCCCAAGTATGACCCAAATCATGAAACTGACATCAAAATACAAAAATGAGGCAAATAACGATGGTGCATGTCCACTTTTTCTTAAATTTGCTAACTTCATAGTTACTCTCTCCTTTTAATAGATATGATATTTCAAATGTGTTACCAGCCAATATAATTTTTTCGAGAAAATAAAACCTTACCTAATACATAGAAGAATGAAAAAAAACCTATCTTATTTGTCATTGAAATTCCTCCTTGTTTTGTCCAGCTCCAGCGCCTAGCCCCTCGATGGAATAATATAAAGCCATTATTCCTAGGTCATAAGCCAAATCTCTCCAGAAGGCAGGCCTTCCTGCGAGATTCGTCTTATGCTTGTCGGGGCTGAACAAGGCGCTTTTGCTTTTCTGTGTGTAAGAGTTTTTACCATCTTTGTCTTGTTAAAGAATAGTATGTATGCTCTTGCTTTGTCTCAGAAGGTGTTAGCTAATCTAACACAGAAATTTATTAGAATTTTCAAACGTGTTGAATTTTTATGCTTGTAAGCGCATTGTAAAATCAGTGAAGAAAGAATAACCTTTTGATTTTACTTCGTATTTCGAAAAATGAGTATACCGTAGTTTTGCATAAAAATACCACGTTTTTTGGTGGTTAATATAGTAAATAACACCTAAATAGTACATATCGTGTTAGAAAATGTAACAGATTAAATTTCATTTCAGTAGATGTATGAAATAATAAAACGAAATTTGGTTGAGCATTCATCTACTGTTTGTTGGGGGTTATAGCATGAAAAAGCAAAAGTTAGTTATGGTAGGTAATGGTATGGCTGGAGTTCGGTGTCTTGAGGAAATTCTTAAAACTAATTCTGAAATGTTTGAGATTACGGTAGTTGGGAGCGAACCACACCCAAACTATAACCGAATCCTTCTGTCTTCCGTCCTTCAAGGAACCACAAAGCTTGAAGAAATAACCATTAATGATTTTAAGTGGTATGAGCAGCATCAGATTCAACTTTTTACGGGAGAAACTGTTGTTGCTATTGATCATAAAAACCAAATAGTGATGACAGATAAAGGTCGCAGTTTGTACTATGACCGATTAATATTGGCGACGGGTTCCGTTCCTTTTGTTCTACCCTTACCAGGGGTGGAGAAAGAAGGTGTCATATCTTTTCGGACAATTGAAGATTGTCAACAGATGCAGGAAACAGCAAATAAGCATAAAAAGGCCGTTGTCATTGGTGGAGGATTGTTAGGGTTAGAAGCAGCAAGGGGACTATTACACCTCGGAATGGAGGTACATGTCGTTCATATTAGTCGTTTCTTAATGGAAAGACAGTTAGATGAAACTGCAGCAAAGATGCTTCAGGCTGAACTTGAAAAGCAAGGTATGAAGTTTTTGTTAGAGAAACAAACCGAAGAGATTTTAGGTGATCGACGTATAGAAGGACTTCGTTTTACGGATGGCACCTCAGTTGAAGCCGACCTGCTTGTAATGGCTGTTGGTGTAAGACCCAATGTTCAAATAGCGAAAGAAAGCGGGTTAACAGTTAATCGGGCGATTGTCGTAAATGACTTTCTGGAGACGAGTATTCCCAATGTTTTCGCTGTTGGAGAATGTGTGGAACATCGAGGTATGGTATATGGCCTTGTGAAACCACTTTATGAACAGGCCGTTGTCTTAGCCAAGCGGATTTGTGGGGTAGATGGCCAAGGGTATGAGGGCACGGTATTAGCCACTCAATTAAAAATTTCGGGTGTTGATGTGTTTTCTATTGGAGCTTTTCAAGAGGATTCTGCAAATAAGTCATTAAAAATACACGATGAAGTGGAAGGGACTTATAAAAGGCTTGTATTCCAAGAAGATAAAATAATTGGAGCCGTGCTCTTTGGAGATACAAGTGACCGAACGAAATTACAAGATATGATTCTTAAAAAGCAAGATATATCTGATATGGAAAAAGTGACAATTTTTCAATCAAGTGGTTCGGGAACAGCGGTTACCTCCATGGCAACAACTGAAATTATCTGTAATTGTAATGGTGTTTCCAAGGGGACCATTATTGAAGCTGTTCAAAATCATGGATGTTCAACTGTAGACGACGTAAAAGCATGTACAAAGGCATCCGGCTCTTGCGGAGGGTGTAAACCGCTTGTTTCAGAGCTATTATCTTATATTCATAGTGATGAATTTGATGAAATGAAGATCGAGAAAGCTACGATGTGTCATTGTACAAGGCTAACAGAGGATGAGGTTGTCCATGAGATGCAGGTGCAAAATTTATCCTCTGTTAACGAAGTAATGCAAGCACTAAACTGGAATACCAAAGAGGGATGTTCCAAATGTGTTCCAGCATTGACGTATTACTTAAGTATGATTAATCCAGAGTATGAGAATGTTCAAGAAACATTATTTGTAAACGAAAAGATGAACGCGACATTGCAAAAGGATGGAACGTACTATGTTGTCCCGCAAATGTATGGGGGGATGACGAATCCGCATGAATTAAGAAAAATCGCCAATGTTGCAGACAAATATGGACTGTCAGAGATAGCTATTACAAGTGAGCAAAGAATTCATTTGATGGGTCTAACAAAAGAAGAGTTACCAAAGGTGTGGAATGATTTAAATATGCCTTTAAGTGCCACATATGGAAACAGAATTCAGAATGTGAAGACGTGTATTGGCGAGCATATCTGTCAATGTGATAAACGAAAGGCCCTTCAACTCTCGGCAACTCTAGAAAAGAAACTTGAATATCTTATCACTCCGTACCGAGTGAAGATTGGTGTCTCTGCGTGCTTGCATAATGGTGCTGGTTCGACAACAAAGGATATTGGCATTATTGGCACGAAGCGTGGCTGGGAAATTTATGTGGGAGGAAGCAGTGGCCGAAGTGTTAAAGCTGGTCAATTATTTACAGTTGCTGAAACAGAAGAAGAGGCGGTTCATTTCATTGCTGGCCTAGTCCAGTACTACCGGGAAACGGCTAATTACTCGGAAAGAACATGGAAATGGGTGGATCGAGTGAGCTTATTGCATGTAAGAGAAGTACTTTTTGATTATGAACTCCGTCAACAGTTGTTAGACAGACTAGAAGAGGATTGCTTAATGATAAAGGGGCCTAAAGATGTTCCTATTTTATAAAAGTAAGTTCAAAAAAGAGTATAAGGATTGAGGGTGATGATGTGACTGAAATGCTATTAAAATACTTTCGTACAAAGCAAAATCATGTAGAGTCAGAGAAAACATATGACTCACAGTGTCCATTCTGTAGCATGCAATGCAAAATGCAGCTTATTGAGCAATCAATCATAACGCGGAAGAAATATACCACTGTTGGATTAGATAATCCAACTACACAGGGAAGATTGTGTGTGAAAGGTATTAATGCCCATCAACATACTTTTCATAAAGACCGATTAAAGTATCCGCTCATAAAGGTAAATGGGGAATTTATTCGTGCCACATGGGAAGAGGCACTAGCAGTTATTAAAAGGAATATTCAGTCCATTCAGGAACGGGATGGGAAAGACGCAATGGCGGTGTATGGAAGTGCCTCCATCACGAACGAAGAAGCTTATCTACTAGGAAAATTTGCTCGTGTCGCGTTGCAGACAAAGTACATCGACTATAATGGCAGGCTTTGTATGTCATCAGCGGCTTCGGCTGCTACACAAACTTTCGGGATGGACCGCGGATTTACAAATAGCATAAGTGAAATTCCTTCCTCTCGCTGTATTATTCTTGCAGGAACAAATATTGCAGAATGCCAACCGACCATCATGCCTTATTTTGAAAAGGCGAAGGAAAATGGTGCTTATATTATTGCAATAGACCCTCGTGAAACGGCAACAACGAAACTAGCAGACTTGCATATTAAGGTGAAGCCTGGAACAGATGCGGCTTTTGCAAATGGAGTTTTAAAGGTAATTATTGAAGAACAGCTTTATAACGAAAGCTTTATCTCAGAAAGAGTTAATGGATTCGAAGAAGTGAAGGAGAATGTAAACTCGATGACCTTTGAGGAAATCGAATCCCTGTCCGGTGTTCCGATTGAACAGATTCGTAAGGTAGCCCACCGGTTTGCAAAAGAAGAAACAGGAATGATTTTTACGGCACGCGGAGTAGAGCAACACACCGATGGCTCCGCTGCGGTTAGAAATTTCTTAAATATATTACTTTCGGTTGGAAAAATTGGAAAACCAGGCTGTGGGTACGGAGCGATTACTGGACAGGGTAATGGTCAAGGAGCAAGGGAGCATGGGCAAAAGGCCGACCAACTTCCTGGGTATCGACTCATAGAAAACGAAGATCATCGAGCTTACATTGCAAAGGTATGGGGAGTGAACGAAGAAGAGCTGCCGAGAAAGGGTGTCTCTGCTTATGAAATGTTTGAAAAGATTCATGACGGTGACATTTCAGGGATGCTATTGATGTGTTCTAACCCCATTGTCTCTAATCCAAATGCACATTTTGTGGAGGAAGCGTTACAAAAACTTTCTTTTCTTGTTGTAGTTGACTTATTCGTATCTGAAACTGCTCAATTAGCAGATGTGATATTACCGGCATCTTCCTACTTAGAGGATGAAGGAACGATGACCAATGTGGAGGGGAGAGTCACGTTAAGAGAGGCAAGTTATCCTTGTCCAGAAGAAGTAAAGCACGATTGGCAAATTCTTTGCGAAATTGCTCATGCACTTGGGAAGGGGAAGTATTTTCCTTTTGAATCAGCGGAGGATATTTTTAACGAACTACGGATCGCTAGTAAAGGAGGAATTGCTGATTATTATGGAGTGACATATGAACGGCTAAGAGAGGAAAAGGGACTTTTATGGCCTTGTCCAACATTGGATCATAAAGGAACGATAAGGCTTTTTGAAAGCTCGTTTGCCCATACAGATGGAAAAGCAAAGATGGTCTCTGTTTCTAATGTCGCTCCTGTTACAAAGGATCAGGTATCTGAAGAGTTTCCACTTTATTTAACAACAGGTCGAGTGATGTCTCACTATTTAACAGGTGTTCAAACGCGTAAAAGTGCATCGTTAGCAGCAAGAAATGTGGAATCGCATGTGGAGATTCATCCAGCTACTGCTTTAAAATATGGGATTCGAGACGAAACTCTAGTAAAGATCACGTCCCGGAGAGGAAGTATTGTTGTACGGAGTAAGCTGTCGGACAGTATTCGTCAAGACACGCTATTTGTCCCTTTTCACTGGGCGAATTCACAAAATGTTAATTTCCTTGTTGGAAAGGAATTGGATCCAACCTGTCGTATGCCTGGATTTAAATTAAGTGCGGTAAAAATAAGCTCAGCCATGGAGGTTGTATGACGATAATTATGGGTGATTTACCATTTTAATATTCGGAAAATTCGGTTTACGAACTAAAAAGCGTGTGAGGTAATCTAACATGTTAAACAATTTTACAAGAATCATGTGTTACAGTTTAAGAAACTTTCTTGGGGAGGCGCGTTAATTTGGGAAAGAAAAAACTTGTTCTTGTTGGTAACGGTATGGCAGGAGTTAGAACCATTGAAGAAATATTAAAGCTTACAAAGGAACAATTCGAAATTACGATTTTCGGTAGTGAGCCGCATCCGAATTATAATAGAATCCTACTTTCAAAGGTTTTACAAGGAGACACAGAGGTCGCGGATATTACGCTTAATGATTGGAGCTGGTATGAAGACAATGACATTCAGCTTTATACAGATGAAACAGTGGTTAAGGTTGATTCCGATCGAAAAGTAGTCGTTACAGATGCTGGGAGAGTAGAACCATACGACGAAGTGATAGTGGCAACTGGGTCTGTTCCTTTCATTCTTCCCATTCCAGGTGCGGATAAGGAAGGTGTTACAGCTTTCCGAGATATTAAGGACACAGAAATCATGCTAAAAGCCTCTAAGAAATATAAAAAAGCGGCTGTAATTGGCGGAGGATTGTTAGGCCTTGAAGCGGCAAGAGGACTTCTAAACCTTGGGATGGAGGTTAATGTCATCCATTTAGCCCCTTACTTAATGGAACGCCAGCTTGACCCAATGGCAGGAAAAATGCTGCAAACAGAATTGGAAAAGCAGGGAATGACGTTTTTATTAGAAAAACAAACACAGGAGATTTTTGGAAAAGAGCGCGTCGAAGGTTTGCGTTTCAGTGACGGAACGGAGATTGAAGCGGATCTTGTTGTTATGGCGGTTGGGATCAAACCAAATATCTCACTAGCAGTGGAAAGTGGGTTAGAGGTAAATCGAGGAATTGTTGTAAATGATTATATGCAAACGAATATTCCTCACATATATGCGGTTGGGGAGTGTGCAGAACATAATGGAATTCCATACGGACTTGTTGCACCGCTTTATGAGCAAGGGAAAGTGTTAGCAAAAACGATTTGCGATGCGAAGACGGAGCCGTATAAAGGTTCTGTATTGTATACGCAGTTAAAGGTATCAGGGGTAGAAGTGTTCTCTGCAGGTGATTTTACGGAAGGTGACGATAAAAAGGCTGTTAAAGTTTTTGACGAGCAAGATAGCTATTATAAGAAGCTCGTTCTTCGTGGAAATCAAATTGTTGGTGCCGTTCTTTTCGGTGATAGCAGTGATGGAAATCGATTGGTTTCTATGATCCAAAAGCAGGCTGACATTTCAGACACAATGAAGGTTTCCTTGCTACAGCCAACTGGCCAGGAGGCAGGTGCCAGTCTAGTAGCTACGATGAGTGATGATGAAATCATTTGTGGATGTAATGGAGTCTCAAAAGGTGCGATCGTTTCTGCTATTCAAACGCAAGGCTGCTCCTCTGTTGATGAAATCAAAGCATGTACGAGTGCTTCCCGTTCTTGTGGTGGCTGTAAACCACTTGTTGCAGAAGTTCTTCAGCACACTTTAGGTTCAGCCTTTGATAGTAAGCAACAAAAGGAAGCAATTTGTGGCTGTACGACACTGTCTCGTGATGAAGTAGTAGAAGAAATCAGAGCAAAAGGTTTGACGCATGTCAAAGAAGTCATGTTTGTACTTGATTGGAAAACCGAAGAGGGTTGCTCGAAATGTCGTCCAGCTCTTAACTACTATCTAGGTATGGTCAATCCAACAGGATATGAGGATGAGAAGGAATCAAGGTTCGTTAATGAGCGTATGCATGCAAACATTCAAAAGGATGGAACCTATTCTGTCGTGCCTAGAATGTACGGTGGAGTGACCAATTCGAATGATTTAAGACGAATTGCTGATGTGGTTGATAAGTATGAGATTCCGCTAGTAAAGGTAACTGGAGGTCAACGAATCGACTTGTTTGGGGTAAAGAAGGATGATCTTCCAAAGGTGTGGGAGGATCTTGATATGCCATCAGGATTTGCTTACGGAAAATCACTTCGTACCGTTAAAACCTGTGTGGGTGAACAATTCTGTCGTTTCGGTACACAAGACTCGATGGGACTTGGAATTCAGTTAGAAAAGAAATATGAAGGTCTTCAAACACCACATAAGGTGAAAATGGCTGTCTCAGCTTGTCCTAGAAGCTGTGCGGAATCAGGGTTTAAGGATATTGGATACATCGGGATTGATGGTGGCTGGGAACTTTATATTGGTGGAAATGGTGGTACCCATGTACGTGGTGGAGATCTTCTTTACAAAGTAAAGACAGAGGAAGAGGTAATCGAAATTACGTCTGCTTACCTTCAATATTATCGAGAGACAGCGAACTATTTAGAGAGAACATCCGCTTGGGTGGACCGAGTTGGTTTGGAGCATATCCGTGAGGTATTAGATGATAAAGAAAAGCGTAAGGAGTTAAGTGCTCGCATGGATAAAGCATTATCCGTAATCGAAGATCCTTGGAAGGCTATTATCGAGGACAAAAAGCTGAAAAAAGAACTGTTTGAAACAGTAGTCACGTCGTAATACAACGATTAAAGGAGGAGATCTTCGAATGGTTAATAAAAACATCAGTAAGGTATTAATCAGCTCCCTTCAAGAACTACCAGAGCGCTTGGGGAAAACATTTCATGTGGGAAACATGGAACTTGCGGTATTTAAGCTTTCCAACGGAACGGTACGAGCGATCGAAAACCGTTGTCCTCATAAAGGTGGCGTATTAAGCGAAGGTATTATCAGTGGTGATTCGGTCTTCTGCCCGATGCATGATTGGAAGATCTGCTTAGAGGATGGCTTGGTTCAAGCACCGGATAAAGGCTGTGTCAAAACCTATTCAACATTAGTAGAAGGAGAAGACGTGTTTCTTCTTATTGAATAGTCCTTTTATGCATACAAAGAAAGGGATTCTCTACGTTGCTCTCGAGGTAACGGAGAATTCCTTTTCTATATACTTG
>WTKE01000082.1 GCA_011524525.1 Bacillus sp. (in: firmicutes)
AGACAGAGGTAACAGAGTCCGAATGAGCGTATGATTCAGACAGGAAGTGCTTAGACAGAGGTAACAGAGTCTGAATGAGGTCATGATTCAGACAGGAAAGGCTTTGTTAGAAGAACCGGAGTCCGAATGAGGCCTTGATTCGTACAGGAAAGGCTTAGACAGAAGTAACAGGGTCCGAATGAGCCCATGATTCAGACAGACCCGACCTTGGCAGAGGTAACATTGCCCGAATGCACCCCATGATTTGGACAACAGGGTTCCGGAAGTCGTTTCAATGAGAAAATTAAAATAGAAAGTATATTATTATTGTGTACAAATGGCTAAACTTCTATCTAGAAAACAAAATCGAGGTGGTACCATTGAAAAAATTCCTGATCATATTAACGGCAATCCTCTTTGCTTCGGGTTGTGCAGGAGATAATGAATTATTGAATGAGAATGAAGCAAGTGAAGCTGTTGCAAGGCAGGCTGAGGTGATGGCGACCGATTTACAGATTCCTTGGAATATTACGAAGTACAATCAAACCTTTTATTTAAGTCAACGTGCGGGAAGTATTATTAAAGTGGATGGTGAAAATGGTTCAAAAACGATGCAAGAGGTGGATGTTACAAAAGATGTCCTTCATGTCGGCGAAGGAGGGCTTTTGGGTTTTATTCTTTCTCCAAATTTTGATAGCAACCAGGAAGCATATGCTTACCATACATATGAAGAAAATGGAGAAGTATTGAATCGTATCGTCGTTCTCCGCCTTAATCAAAATACATGGCGAGAAACTTCCGTTATCCTTGAAGGAATTCCTGGTGGGAGAATTCATAATGGTGGACGAATCAAAATCGGACCTGACGGTAAATTGTATGCTACTGCTGGGGATGCAGGGAATCCCAATAACGCTCAAAATGTCAGTAGCTTAGCTGGAAAAATTTTACGAATGGAATTAGATGGTTCCATTCCTAATGATAATCCAATCAAAAACTCCTACGTGTATTCATATGGACATAGAAATCCTCAAGGACTAGCGTGGGATCCTAGTGGAAAGCTTTATAGCTCAGAGCATGGGCAGTCGGCACATGATGAGATCAATCAAATTGAACCCGGCAAGAATTATGGCTGGCCTGTGATTGAGGGTGACGAAAAAGCTTCCAATATGGTTTCTCCATTATTTCATACCGGAGAGGTAACATGGGCACCATCTGGAATTGAAATAAAAAATGACAAAATATACGTAGCGACCTTACGAGGGGAAAGTATTCGAGTAGTCGACCTCGCTGGTACAAAAGTGGAAACCGTATTTGAAGGTGCGGGAAGAATGCGGGATATCCTAATCAAAGAAAATGAGTTATACTCCATAACCAATAATCGTGATGGAAGAGGCAATCCTCGCGAAGGTGACGACCGGTTATTTAAGCTAACTATACAATAGAAGAAAAAATGCCCAATGAGTTATTTGGGCATTTTTTAGTGTCTGTTAATCTTTTGATGGTAAAATAGTTGAGACAAATAATCTTCTAGAAAGGAGAGACATATGTGAAAATACGATTAAATCACAAAATCATAAAAGACATGTGTGGTGCGGTCTCCTTTAAACGAGGAGATTCTTTTTATCGTGCGGATCGAGTAACATTCCAGAGTTATCATCATCAAGGTGGTGAAGCGACGGTTACAGGTGCGGAGGACTTTAACGTTAAGGTAGAAGTGGATACTCACGGTGGTTTTCAAACAACCTGTAGCTGTCCTTCACTTCCTTCTTTTAAAAATGAATGTCAGCATATTGCTGCTGTGTTATTGGCGATCTATGACTATCAGAAAAAAGGGACGGCCCCTTTTATCCCAAGTGAACATCGTAACTCCAATCAGGAATTAACAGATGGTTTGTTAACCCTGTTTGCCCATCAGCCAAAGCGGTCGAGTGGACATCAGCTTCATTTTGAAAATCGGGAAGTTGTAGAGGCGGCGTTTACTTGCAAGATCATTTCAGTAATGAAGAAAGAGATGCTTGGGATGGAGGTTATGATCCACTCCACTCCAGTTCAAGATATACGAGATTTCTTAAAGAAAATGAAAGACGGGGTACCCATATCCCTTTCAAATACATTTACTTATGATCCAAGTATCCATTGTTTCCAAAGGGAAACAGACGCGGTGATTCACCAGCTTGTTCATGTGACCCATGATGAAAAGGTGCATGGTGTTGTACCAAACAGCCAAATGCTACTGATCACACCAACCTCTTGGGAAAGACTACTCCCTTTTCTTGTAAAAGCACCACAAGTAAGTATACAGGTTGATGACTCCACTTATAACGGAATCCGACTTTCTAAAAAAACTCTTCCTTTACAATTTGAAATATCAGACACAAAGGGTGGCTATCAACTGAAAGTTCAAGGCTTGGATCAAATCCTTGTATTGAATTCCTATGGACTGGTTTTGGCTAAAGGGGAGATATACCAAATCCCTTATGAAGATATGGACCGATTGGTTGAAATGAAGCAGATGTTAGAAAATACGAAGGCAGGGAGTATTCCTATTCCAAAGGAACAATTTGACTTTTTCTTAGAAAAAGTGGTTCCAGGTTTAAAAAAGTTGGGAACCGTGCAAATATCATCTACCGTTTCCAAGCACATTTTCCACACGCCACTTGTCGCCAAGTTGTACCTTGATCGTGTAAGCAATCGGCTTCTTGCTGGGTTAGAATTTCACTATGAAAATATAGTAATTAACCCACTAGAAAATCATCAACAGCAAGCGAGATTTATTGCAGCAAGGGATGTAGGGAAAGAGCAGGCGATCCTGAAGCTGATGGAGGAAAGTTCATTTGCAACGACGGACAGTGGGTATGTTCTGCATAATGAGGAATTGGAGTATGAATTTTTATATCATACTGTTCCAAAGCTTCAAAAGCTAGTGCAACTATATGCGACGACAGCTGTGAGAAATCGGTTGTTCAAGGAGAATGCTCACCCAAAAATCCGTATTAAAATGAAAAAAGAACGAACCAATTGGCTTGAATTCAAGTTTGAAATGGAGGGTATGGTAGAGAAAGAGATTCGTGCCGTGCTAGCAGCGTTAGAGGAAAAGCGAAAGTACTATCGTTTGAAAAATGGGTCGCTACTTTCGTTGGAAACAAGAGAATTTGAAGAAATTGATCGTTTCCTTCATTCACTTCCCATCCAACCAGAAGATTGGGAAAGTGAATTAAACATCCCTGTCGTTCGAGGGCTACAGCTCTTAGATGGTGATAGTAAAGTATTTATGTTTGAGAATTCCTTTCGTCATTTTTTAAATACCATTCAAAATCCAGGTGAAATGAAGTTTGAAGTACCAAAACCGGTAGAGCCGATTCTCCATGAGTATCAAAAGCAAGGTTACCAATGGATGAAAACTCTCGCCCATTTTGGATTTGGAGGAATTCTTGCAGATGATATGGGGCTTGGGAAAACCGTGCAGAGCATTTCCTTCATATTGTCTGAGCTTTCTACCATACGTGAAAAAAAGCTACCTGTTCTTGTTGTCTGTCCATCATCTCTAACGTATAACTGGTTAAGTGAAATGATGAAGTTTGCTCCAGAGCTACAAGCCGTTGTGATGGATGGTACGAAAACGGAAAGGGTGAAACTTCAGAATAACCTGGATGGGCTAGATGTTGTGATCACCTCGTATCCATTGTTATTAAAAGATTTGACCTGGTACCAAAAACAGTCGTTTCGTGTGGTTTTCTTTGATGAAGCACAAGCCTTTAAAAATCCAGTTTCACAAACAGCAAAAGCCGTGCGAAGGATACAAGCTAATTATCGCTTTGCTCTTACAGGTACTCCGGTGGAAAATTCCTTAGAAGAACTTTGGTCCATTTTCCACGTTGTGTTTCCTGAACTTTTTCTCGGATTCAAGGAGTACAGCAATCTAACAAGAAAGCAAATTGCTCGCAGGGTTCGACCGTTTTTACTTCGACGAATGAAGGAAGAGGTGCTCTCTGATATTCCTAGAAAAATGGAGTTGATGGAGTCAGTAGAGCTTCTCCCAGATCAAAAAAATTTATATGCTGCGTATCTTGCCAAACTGAAAGAAGATACGTTAAAGCATTTGGACAAGGATACGATAAGAAAAAATCGGATTAAAATCTTGGCTGGATTAACACGGTTAAGACAGATTTGTTGTCATCCTGCTTTGTTTGTGGATGGATATAAAGGAAGTTCGTCAAAATTTGAACAGCTCATGAAGATTGTAGACGAAGCAAAGTTTTCTGGAAGACGGGTGCTGATTTTTTCTCAGTTTACGAAAATGCTCACTCTGATTGGGAGGGAACTGGCGAATCAAGGGATCCCTTTTTTCTACTTGGATGGTCAGACTCCATCCGAAGAACGTCTAGAAAGATGCAATCGATTTAATGATGGCGAACGAGATATTTTTCTTATTTCGTTAAAAGCAGGTGGAACGGGACTGAATTTAACAGGGGCGGATACGGTTATTTTATATGATCTCTGGTGGAATCCGGCTGTGGAGGAGCAAGCGGCAGACCGGGCACACCGCATTGGCCAAACGAATGAAGTACAAGTGATCAAGCTGATTGCACGCGGGACCATCGAGGAGAAAATTAATGAACTGCAGGAGAAAAAGAGAGATCTTGTATCAGAGATTATTGATTCTAAGCGGAATTCCACTCCTTCTCTTACAGAAGATGATATTCGTGAGATTTTAATGATTTAATACAACACAAGGGAGAGTCTCCATACATACTGGAGTACTCTCCCTTATTTACTTTATTCGTCCGCCTCTTCACCTTGTCTGTTTTTCTGTTCCGGAAGAGTATCCCAGAAGCTAGTATCGGCAGTCTCGATGGACCCATCTGCAATGGCTCGTACTGTAGCATCTAAGGTAGTAATCGTTTGCTTAATTAAATAGCCGTTGCTCTTTTGTCCAAGAGCATAAGATTCATTATAGTGATCGGACATGCCACGCATTTCAAATAGGAGAGTAGAAATGTCATAACGAACAGCCGCGCCATTCCGTCCAATATTTTCTCCGCTACCACCCACGTATTTTCCAATATGGCCCCAACCAGTATCTTCAAGTGCTCCATAAACAACTGATCCTAATTTTTTCGAGCGCTCAACCACTTCAGTCTTTACCTTTGGATTGGTCGGATAAAGAATCGATCCAGATACGAGTTCCCCTTCTGTTTCACTAAGTGTACCCTGGTGATGAAGATCAATCATATAATCGATGTTATATTTGGCAAAAACATTCTCATGTAAAGATCTCACTTCTGGTTCCATTTCACTTGTTGCCTTATCATGTTCACGGTTAAGGTCCACATAGTTGGCATTATAACGAGTTAGATGACGATCGCCATCGGCATGATAATTATCAAGTGAGAAATCTACATCTCCCATGGCTCCATCAGCATTGAGCATAGGAATGATGAGAACATTGACGTTATCTAATACTCCTTTAGTTTTCTCTGTGCCTAAATGCTTAATAAAGCTAAGGGCACCTTCTGTTGTAAGCTGCTCGTTTCCGTGCTGCTGTGTTAAAAATAAGATCGTTGGATTATCAGGATTAGAGATGTATTTTGCCATATAAATATCACGGCCTTTGACCGTTTGTCCAATGACCTCTAATGCCATCTCTTCTTGCTTCGCATCTTGAGTTTTTAAATAATCTACTAAACTCTCATATGTATGCAGAATCGACGTTTGGACGGCACCGTTACCTGCACCCGGGCCATTTCCTACAGCAAAAACGGGTGTTGAGACGGCAGTAATGGCACCGAATGCCATTAAGCTTGATAAGGATACAGATAAAACTTTTTTCTTTAAGTTCATATGTTACCTCCAAATGAAATATTTTTAACAATTCAAATTTTATCCAAATATGGAACAGATGTTAATAAAGTAAATTGCCTATTATTTAGACAAATTTCGATTCACGAAATACATACGAATGAAGGATGTAAAAACTAGTAGAAGTAGGCTTTTGTAGTTGAGATAGGAAGAAAGATGTAGGACATTAATGGTTTTCAATAGTGTCAAACGGCTTTTAGAGATTGGATTAAAAACAAAGTAATTTGCAACGCATGTGGATGTGGTTAGCTGGGACGCGTATCCAGCATGGCATAATGACTGGGAAAGTACGGCAAATTAAACGAGGTAAATATATTAACTAAATGAGGTCTGACCTCCTTGATAGGGGGCAGACTTTGTTTCATTTCTAATTTAATCCTTTCTTTTTATATAGGGATATGGAATGATAAATATATGAGATTAGTGAGATAGAGGTGATGATATGGCCACGATCAAAGATATTGCAGAAAAGGCCGGTGTATCCATTGCTACTGTTTCCCGTGTATTGAACTATGATTCTTCGCTTTCGGTTACGGATGAAACAAGGAAAAAGATATTTGAAGTCGCAGAAAAGCTAGAGTATAAACGTCGGGTTATACGAAAGTCTAGCCCTTCAAAGTTTGCGATTGTTCATTGGTATACAGAGAAAGAGGAGCTCGAAGATTTATATTATATGTCAATACGGTTTGGAATAGAAACAAGATGTCAGCAGCTGGATGCACAAATCGTGAAGTATTTTTACAATGATATTGAGGAGTTAAAGCAGGAAAATATTCAAGGGATTATTGCCATAGGAAAGTTCAGTGAAAACCAAGTAAGGGCTCTTGCAGAGATTACTGAACACATCGTTTTAGTTGATCATAGTTTGATGGATGATTCGTATGATTCAGTAATTACTGACTTTGATAAGGCCACCAAAAAGATCGTCGACCACCTTTTAGATAAAGGACACACTTCCATCGGGTATATTGGTGGTCGGGAATACTACAGAGATCTATCAGGTGAAATCACAGATTTGCGTGAGAAAACATTTTATAGCTACATGAATGAGAAGGAATTATGGAACGAACGCTTTATTTACACAGGATCCTTTTCAGTGGACGACGGATATCGGTTAATGAAACAGGCGATCCTTGAGCACCAAGAAGACTTACCAACTGCCTTTTTTGCAGGAAATGACCTTCTAGCCATTGGAGCCGTCCGAGCATTACATGAAGAAAATATCGTGGTTCCAGACAGAGTTAATATCATTGGCTTAAATGACATTAGTGTATCAAAATATATCTATCCATCACTATCAACATTAAAAGTCCATACCGAACTGATGGGAGAAGTAGCGGTTGATTTAGTTATGGAACGAGTAATGGGACGTAAAGTGTCCAAAAAGGTGCAACTGGGAACAGAGTTAATTATTCGGGACAGTAGTTTTTAGTAAAATCCATAGGAACAAACGAAATGGCATACGAATAGAGTATGCCTTTTCGTTTGTTTATTAAAAATTTCCTATTTTATTGTTATGATGAATATCTTCCGTTCCTGCATCTAAGGCAGTCTTGTAATAGTTGCATTTATGATTTATGACATCCATTGTCTTATTCAGTTCTTCCAACTGTGCTTCTACAATCGCTTTTCGCTCCAAGAACATGTCATATCTTTGCTGTAGGGTGGAATCGCCCTCTGTACACCATTCGATGAATCCTTTAATTTCCTTAATAGGCATCCCAGTAGATTTCAGACATTGAATAATTTTTAATGCTTCAATATCAGATTCTTTAAATAATCTGGTACCACTAGGAGTACGTTCCACAAAAGGCATTAGGCCTTCCTTATCATAGTATCGTAAGGCATATACTGTGAGATCTAATTCTTTTGCTACTTCGCTTATAGAATAGGTCATCGTCACTTATCTCCTTTTTCTCTAGATATAGACTTAGAGTTAACTCTATGTTTTAGCAAAATCTTATCATGATGTATACACAACGTCAAAGTCTAACTCATATCGTATTCGGCATAAACTTATTGCTTGACCTAGAGTTAACTATAGGGATTATTCTATATCTGTTCTTGAAAAATCAAAGTATAGTGGAGGGTTTAAACAAATGACAGTAGCTAAAGCAAGAGCAGTCGACGGTCCAGACAAACCGTTTCGAGTGGCTGAAATTAAAAGACGTGACCTTGATTTACACGATGTTCTAATTGAAATTAAATATGCAGGCATATGTCACTCTGACATCCATACTGCTCACGGCGAGTGGGGACCCGTAAATTATCCTCTTGTACCCGGACATGAGATTGCGGGAATTGTTACCGAGATAGGTGCAGAGGTCTCAAAGTATAAGGTTGGTGATCGGGTAGGGGTCGGATGTATGGTTGATTCCTGTGGCGACTGTGAGAATTGCCGTAAAGGAGAAGAACAATACTGTCTTAATGGAAATGTTCCTACCTACGCGGGTGTTGACAAATACGGTGAGCCTACACAAGGTGGCTATTCAACTCATATTGTCGTAACTGAGGACTTCGTAGTCAGAATTCCTGATAGCATTGGGCTTGACGCTGCAGCACCATTACTTTGCGCAGGTATTACGACATATTCTCCATTAAATCATTGGGGAGCTGGACCAGGTAAGAAAGTTGCAGTTGTCGGTCTGGGCGGTCTTGGTCATATGGCTGTTAAAATTGCACACGCCATGGGTGCTGAGGTAACTGTTCTGTCACAAACATTGAATAAAAAGGAAGATGGTTTACAATTCGGTGCAAACAACTACTATGCAACAAATAATCCAGAAACATTCGAGAAACTTGCCGGAACCTTTGACTTAATTATTAACACGGTAAGTGCAAAAATTGACATTAGTGCGTATCTCTCACTGTTAACGCTCGATGGTACTTTAGTAAATGTTGGTGCGCCTGCAGAGCCTTTGCCGGTAAATGTGTTCTCTCTTATCGGTCATCGTCGCTCATTTGCAGGTTCCATGATTGGAGGCATCCGTGAAACTCAGGAAATGTTAGATTTCTGTGCAGAACATAACATTGTTCCTACCATTGAAGTAATTTCAGCGGATCAAATTGACGAAGCCTACGAACGTGTATTAGCTTCAGATGTGAAATATCGATTTGTAATTGACATCAGCACCATGTGATTTCGTAGTTGATAAATTCTATTGGTAATATATTAAGGATGTCCAAAAAACTTTGGACATCCTTTTATATTCTTATACGCTCGACTTTGACCTAAGAATGGGCAGCGTACAGCAGCGGAAAGAGCCTCCAGACTTAATAATTTCAGTAATATCAACTTCTATAACTTCAAAACCACGGTCACGAAGCTGCTTATTTACATTTTTATTTACTGGCAAGCTCAAAACTCGCTTCTTTCCTATTCCAAGCACATTAGTCCCGAGCGTGAACTGTTCTTCTTCAGATACTTCAATAAGTTCATATCTTGACCCAAATACGTCGAAATCTTCTTTTGTCAAAGCCTCCGGGAAGATAAGAGCTAGCTCTGGAGAAATAACATTAAATACACAGTCTAAATGTAAATATTCTGCCTTGAACTTGATGGCTTTAACATCAAACTGGGGCAAAAGATGTTTTAAATGATCAACTGCTTGCTGGCTGGTACGATCACTCAACCCAATATACACCGTGTCCCTATCAATAATTACATCTCCGCCCTCAATCTGGTCCCCGACAATATTATAGTAGGAGAATCCTTCATCCTCTAGCCACTGTTTTAATACATTATCTTCTCCCTGCCTAACATCACTTGCCATATCGGCTACAAACACAGTATGTCCGAGTGTAAACCCAATATCCCTTGTAAAAACCTGTTCCGGGTATTTCTTATGGTAAGGAAGCAAGATAACTTCAATGCCGTAGTTCCGCATCGTCTGGACCATTTGATTATGCTGTTCTAATGCAGTCTCTATATGTATTCCTTCATTTTGAAAATGCTTTTGGGTTTCATTAATCACATCCCTAATCGTCATGTACTGCGGCTGGCAGCAGATCACGCGTTTTAATTCATCGAATTCACTGAAACAGACGGTTTTATGTTCAATATTCGATTCTACTGTCATCTTTAGGCCCTCCTATAAATGGGTACAGTATTAATATTCCCTAAATAGGATGTAAAAATGATAAGAGATGAAGCTGATGTTGATTTCACTGTGTTTGATAAATAACCGGAAAAATTCCGTTAAAAATGGGAAATACCCCTATTTCCTTAAGAATAAGCGGAGTTTTTTCGCTTATGTGATCCAAATCTATAAATTTTGGCTAATTTTGAGCAGTTAACCGGAATTCCTCCGCTTATTTCTTCTTCTTAAGCTTCCTCTATACACATTAGCAGGAAATTCTCCGCCTATTAATTAACAGAACCCGTTTCTATATAGAATGGTTTTTATCTTTTTCATCATTTGATGATGACTATAGTGTGTTAGTATGTGATCTATTCCTTTTTTAGCAAATGGCATAAAGTAATAAAAGTGATCAAAAGGTGAGGTTCCAAGGTCTGATTGGATAGTCAAAGCAATATCAAGGGTTAGTAT
>WTKE01000056.1 GCA_011524525.1 Bacillus sp. (in: firmicutes)
GTCCTATCATATTAACTCTTTACCAATTTTTCCTTTTCTTTCTAATTCCAGAATTATTAGAATTTTATTTTTATAGATTATTGACAAGTGGGGGGACTTTTTATTATTCTTAGTTTATAACAAATGTTAAACACTGTAACAAATGTAAGATCAACTTCACTGAATTTATAAGTTGTAGCATTTGTTCCTGATTTGCGAATTAGTGTAAAATGAAAGCGCTGTTAAGGAGAGGGGGACTAGGAATCTTCAAAACTATGAAACAGTGAGAGGAGAGGTTTTATGCAACTTGCTTTTATACTTTGTACGATTCTCATTGTACAGTATCTTTTATCGTTCTTTCAAATTAAGCAATACAAGAAAAATATCGACAAAATTGTTAGCGTTTACAAAGGTGATGACGGTTATTTTATGTTCTCAGGGATGGAACGAGGAAAGTTTAAGCCGGGAGCAATTGCCATTTTGGTTGTTGATAGCAACTACATCATACATGAGTGTCACATGTTAAAGGGGATGTCTGTTCTAACGAAGTTCAAGCCGTTAGATAACTATAAGGGCAAACATGTGGGCGAAATTGCTAGTGATGTGAATGATATGGTTCCTGAAAAAGGGAAAAACAAACTTCCTGCTTATCGTAAGGCATTATTACAAGCGAGTGAAAATGCATTGTTAACTATATCTAAGAACAAAGTTTCAATGGGAGTATAAAAAGGGGGTCAAACAAATGGAATGGATTAAATGGTTAGGGGAACATTTTATCGGGATGTTCCAGGCTGGTGGCGAAACGTTTATGGGATTAGTAACGGGAATTGTTCCAACGCTGGTTGTCCTATTAACATTTACTTATGCAATGATGAAGTTCGTCGGGGAAGACAGAGTAACAAGAATCATTCAGTTTGCAGCAAAATATACAATCCTTCGGTATACACTAATGCCAGTCCTTTCAGTTCTCATGTTAACAAACCCGATGGCCTATACTTTCGGTCGTTTCTTACCTGAAAAGCAGAAACCAGCTTTTTATGATTCAGCGGTATCTTTCGTTCATCCGGTAACAGGGTTGTTTCCTTACGCTAACGCAGGTGAACTATTCGTATACTTAGGTATTGCAAACGGAATTCAGGAATTAGGGCTGCCAGTAGCTGACTTAGCTGTTCGTTACTTTATCGTTGGTGTAGTGGTTATTTTAATTCGTGGTATCGTGACAGAATTAATTACAAAATATCTAGCGAAAAAAGAGGGCGCGGATTTAGCGTAGAAAGGGGAAACTGAAAATGACGACTTATCGTGGAGTATTCGTATCAAAAGGATCAGGCGGCTGGGGTGTGGGTCTTTATATTGAACCTAATTCTAAAAAGAATAAGGTTGTATCAATTACAGGAGGCGGAATCCATCCCGTTGCAGCTAGAATTGCAGAATTAACTGGTGCTGAGGCTGTTGATGGGTTTAAGGGCTCTTTTCCGGAAGAAGAAATGGCATGTGTGGTTATTGATTGCGGTGGAACAGCACGAATTGGTGTTTATCCGATGAAACGTATCTTAACAGTCGATGTTCTTCCGTCTTCTCCTTCAGGTCCACTTTCGAAGTATATTACAGATGATATCTTTGTATCAGGTGTTACACCAAAAGAGGTTGCTGTTGCTGAAGGCTATAGTCAATCCGCGGGTGCACAAGAAGTAACAGATGAGCCAAAATTCGATACAACAGATAAAGAGAAGTTCAAAGAAAGCTATACAGAATTGAAAAAAGAAGTAGCCAGCCAGCAAAAAGATAATCTCTTGCTACGTTTTTCAAAAGGAATCGGTAACGTAACCGGGACTTTCTATCAGGCAGGCCGTGACACAATGGATATTCTTATTAAAAATATTCTTCCGTTCATGGCTTTCGTTAGTATGTTAATGGGGATTATCAACTACACTGGTGTCGGTGATTGGATTGCCCAGGCACTAACACCACTCGCTGGTTCTCTGTGGGGGCTTCTAGTAATCGTTATGGTCTGTACTCTGCCATTCTTATCTCCAGTGTTAGGACCAGGGGCCGTTATTGCGCAGGTGATTGGGGTTTTAATTGGTACACAAATTGCCTTAGGGAATATTCCACCACAATATGCATTACCTGCACTTTTTGCCATCAACGGTCAAGTAGGTTGTGACTTCATTCCTGTAGGTCTATCGCTTGGAGAAGCGAAACCTGAAACAGTCCGTTACGGAGTTCCGGCCGTATTATACAGCCGCTTAGTCACAGGGATTGTATCCGTTGTAATTGCCTATTTTGCTAGTTTTGGAATGTATTAATATTTAAGATCTTTGTAAGGGCAGTAAGTCATGAAAGAAGAGGGTCACTGTGGTTATTCAAGATAGAAGAATTCTAGTCAAAGTCGCTCAAATGTATTATGACGAAGGTGCAACTCAGTCGGAAATTGCAGAGAAGATAGGAATCAGCCGTTCTCTCGTTTCAAAGGTGTTAACAAAGGCGAGAGAGGAAGGGATTGTTGAAATCATCATTCACGATGATCAAATTCATCAGTTTAGAAATCTCGAACGGAAAATTGAGCGTTTGTACAATTTAAGAGAAGTAGTTTGTATAGAGAGTGTGGGACGCGAGTCTTCGAAAAAGCAATTAGGCGAAGCTACTAGTGAGTACTTGCAGCGAGTGATTAAGGATGGTCAAATCATCGGTATGTCTTCAGGCACGACTTTATACGAAGTTGCTAAGGCAATGAACTCAGTACAGGCGTTTCCTTCCGCTACGGTAGTACCATTAGTGGGTGGAATGGGAAACGAGCGGGTGGACATACACTCTAATAGTATTGTTTCCAAAGTAGGAAGTGCACTTCAATCCAAGTATGAATTCCTACATGTCCCGGTAATGGTTGATACAAAGGAAGCGAAGGAAGTATTGATTCGTCAGCCTTCAATCCGTTGTACTTTAAATCTAGCAGAACAGTCCAATATTGCAGTGGTAGGGATTGGTGGCCGTCCAGAAGACTCTACCATGGTAAAGTCCTACATGGGTTCGGACCATCAGCAGATTACCAATGATCACGAAATTGTAGGTGATATCTGCTATAACTTCATCAATAAGTTTGGGAAACCTGTAGACAATTCATGGAATGAAAGAGTAATAGCTATTGAACTGGAAAAATTGAAAGCAATTCCCCTAGTCATTGGGGTTGCTTCTGGTTTAGAAAAAGTTCAGTCCATCAAAGCGGCATTAGAAGGTGGCTTGATACATGTATTGATTACGGATGAAGCAACTGGAAATGCGCTGGTTGAAGGATAATAGTCGAGCTGCACTTCTGCTGTGCAGCTTTTTCTTGTTTGGCTTTGATCCATTAACAATCTTTTCAATCTTCACTCTACTAAAAATTTATCTTTATCAGATATATTTGAATATTACGACTTGACAGGGCTTACATAAGGACTTAAACTATGGATATGGAACAAATGATATACATTGTAACAAATGTTATATAAAAGGATGGATTGTTACAGTTAATAACATTTGTATAAATCTGAAAAATGCAATTAAAAGAATACTATTCTAAAAAGAAAATTTGTAAGCGTATTAATTAACCTTTGGGAGGAATTATTCATGTCAATTTACACTAAGCTTTTACAACGTGAACGTGAAAATGCACCAATTAAAGTAGGGGTTATCGGTGCAGGGCAAATGGGTTTTGGAATGATTGCACAAATCTCAAAAATCCCTGGTATGATCGTAACAGGTGTTTGTGATGTAAATGTTCAGGCGGCGCAAAGAGCTGCTGATTATTATTCCTCACAATCTACGAGAAAGGATCCAATGGTTGTATCGAATGACTATCGTGATGTTATCCAGTCAAATCATGTAGAAGTGATTGTTGATGCAACAGGTGTTCCTGAAGTGGGAGCAAACGTGTCGCTGGAGGCTTTACGTTCTAAGAAACACATTGTCCTACTAAACGTAGAAGTTGATATCACAATCGGTTCAATTATGTATCAGATGTTTACGAATGCTGGATTGGTATACACAGGCTCTGCAGGGGATGAGCCAGCTGCCACTCTAGAATTATATGAATTTGCTAAAACAATGGGCTTAGAAGTGTTGGTTGCTGGGAAAGGAAAAAACAATCCATTCAACCCGCTATCAAACCCAGACGTAGCTGCAGCAGAAGCCAAGGCAAAGCACATGAGTGCACATATGCTGGCAGCATTCCAAGATGGAACAAAAACTATGGCTGAAATGAACCTTTTAAGTAATGCAATTGGTTTAGTACCAGATAAAGTTGGAATGCACGGTGTATCTGCAACTGTTCAAGATGTTGCTGATAAATTAGACCTAAAGGAAAATGGAGGAGTATTAGATAACTTTGGCGTTGTAGAATATGTAAACGGATTAGCGCCAGGAGTATTCGTCATTGTAAAAAGTGATCTTGAGCCAGTTGACGAAGAACTTCGCTACTTAAAAGTGGGTAATGGACCACACTATGTGTTTTATCGTCCATACCACTTAGCTAGTTTAGAAACTCCAATCACAATCGCAAAAGCAGTATTAGAACATGATTCTTCTATTCATCCTCTTGGAGCACCAATTTCTGAAACCGTTGCTGTGGCAAAGCGGGACATTAAAGCAGGTGAAACATTAGATGGAATTGGTGGCTATAGCGTGCGTGGTGTCCTTGAAACACATCGTGACATGAAGGTAAACGGACATATACCAATTGGTTTAATCAGTGGGAAGGTAGTTGCGAAAACAGATATCAAGACAGGTCAATTCCTAACTCAAGATGATGTGGAATTAGATACAAATACAACCGTTTGGAAATTACGATCTCTTCAAGACCAGCTTTTTCCAACAAGCACAGAACAACGTCCACTTGTGACATTATAAAGAGATAAGCGAACAAATGGGAGGATAAAGATGATAAAATCAGTAGTTAAAGAAATTGGAGTATTAGTACCAACGTTCAAAGAAGATAAAATATTGATTTTATTTGGTCCTCAAGCACCGAAGGAATTACGAGAAATGGCTGTTATTCATGAATTCGAAAATCTAGAAGATGACCCATTAAAGCAGGGTGGAACGATTCAGTTTGGTGAAGAGAGTTTCACCATTACCGCATTAGGTGACCTTGCAAACAAGAATTTTAGGGAATTAGGGCATGTCTCCATTTACTTCCAGGAGCCAATGGAAGAAGTTCTGCCTGGAGCGGTGTTTGCATCACCATATTCCTTTCCAAATACTATTAATGAAGGAACAGTAATTTCAGTGAAATAAACAAAAGGGAAAAGGTGGATCTAGTTTAACGAAACTTGATTCCTTTTTCCCTTTTTTAAAATCCAAAGCTATCTATGGAACCGATACCATTGTTGATGTATCAGTATTTGTCCAATAAAAAGTACCGAAAAAATAATGTTTTTTTCTTGACTAAAAGGTGGATAGATTATATGATGTTTACAAAGGTAACAGTGTAGAACAAATGTAAAAGGAGGAACAGATAATGATGGTTAAAACATTAAAGCTTCCTGAGATGATAACAGAGCAGAAATTAAAAGATTTATATAAAGAAATGTGGTTAATCCGTTATTTTGATGAAAAGGTTGACCAGTTCTTTGCGAAGGGGCTGATCCACGGTACAACACATTTATGTGTTGGCCAAGAGGCATCTGCAGCAGGTTCTATTGCAGTCATTGGTAGAAAAGATAAGATCGTCAGCACACACCGAGGACATGGACACTGTATTTCAAAAGAAGGCGATGTTAATAAAATGATGGCGGAACTCTTCGGCAGAGTAACTGGGTATTGTAAAGGAAAAGGCGGATCCATGCATATTGCCGATGTAGAAAAAGGGAATTTAGGGGCAAATGGAATTGTCGGTGGAGGTCTTCCTCTTGCTGTAGGAGCAGCTCTAACGTCGAAAATGAAAAAAGAAGATTATGTGGTTATTTGTTTCTTCGGTGATGGAGCATCTAATGAAGGAAGTTTCCATGAATCTGTGAATCTAGCAGCCATCTGGGACCTGCCCGTTGTCTTTATTTGTGAAAACAACCAATACGGAATGTCAGGTCCGGTTAAAGAAATGACTCGTGTAGAAAATATTGCTGATCGTGCTAGCGGTTACGGAATCCCTGGTCATGTGGTTGACGGTCTTGACATGATTGAAATCATGAATACTGTTCATGAAGCAGTAGAACATGCACGTGGTGGCAACGGTCCAACATTAATCGAAATGAAAACGTATCGCTGGAAAGGACATTCCAAGAGTGATGCGAAAAAATATCGTACCCGTGAGGAAGAAAAAGAATGGAGAGAAAAAGACGGAATCAAGCGTTTTAAAGAAACATTAATCGATGCGGGTGTATTAACAGAAGAAACCGCCAAACAACTTCAGGAAGCAGCAAACCAGGAAGTCGAGAATGCGGTGAAATTTGCTGAGAGCAGCCCGGAACCATCCCTTGATAGTTTACTAGAGGACGTTTACGCGTAAAGAGAGGAGTAGAAAATATGGCTACTAGACAAATAAGTTATTTAGAAGCAGTAAGGGAAGCAATGAGCTTAGAAATGCGTGAAAACAATGATGTATTTATTCTTGGGGAAGATATCGGTGTTTATGGAGGAGCTTTCGGTGTAACACGTGGAATGATTGAAGAGTTTGGACCTGAACGCGTCCGTAATACACCTATCTCAGAAGCGGCGATTGCTGGAGCGGCAATAGGATCGGCATTAACAGGAATGCGTCCTATATTAGAACTTCAATTTTCAGATTTTATTACGATTGCTATGGATCAAATGGTGAACCAAGCTGCAAAGACCCGTTATATGTTTGGAGGCAAGGGAAAAGTACCAATGGTTTTACGGACACCAGCTGGTTCGGGAACGGGTGCTGCGGCCCAGCATTCACAAAGTCTTGAAGCTTGGATGGCTCATATTCCAGGATTAAAAGTCGTTCAGCCGTCCACTGCTTATGATGTAAAAGGTTTGTTAAAAGCAGCCATTGACGACGATAACCCAGTTATTTTCTACGAACACAAACTATTGTATAAAACAACGGGTGATGTTCCTGAGGAATCCTACAAAATTGAGTTAGGTAAAGCAGATATCAAGCGTGAAGGAACAGATGTCACGATTGTTGCTACAGCTATCATGGTTCATAAAGCGCTGGAAGCAGCAGTGGAACTTGAAAAAGAAGGAATCAGTGTAGAAGTAGTAGATCCTCGTACCATTGTTCCACTCGATAAAGAAACGATTATTAATTCTGTAAAGAAGACCGGACGTTTAATTGTTGTTCATGAAGCTGTGCAACGGGGGGGATTCGGTGGAGAAATCGTTAGTGTTGTTGCTGAAAGCGAAGCATTTGACTATTTAGATGCTCCAATCAAGCGACTTGGCGGTAAAGAGGTTCCGATTCCTTATAACCCGAAATTAGAAAAAGCAGCCATTCCGCAAGTTCCAGATATTATTGAAGCTGTTAAAGAAACGGTTAAGAACAAGTAAGGAGGAGGGGTAACATGGCAAAAGAGATATTTATGCCGAAGCTAAGCAGCACGATGGCAGTCGGTACCCTCCTTCAGTGGCTTAAAGAAGAAGGAGAACCCGTTGAAATCGGTGAACCACTTTTTGAAATTATGACAGACAAAATCAATATCGAAGTAGAGGCTTACGATGAAGGTGTGTTATTAAAAAAATACTTTGATGTCGACGCTGAAGTACCAGTCAATCAAATTATTGGTTACATTGGCGAAAAAGGAGAAAAGGTACCTGACCATTCACCAGGGCTTGCTGGGGAAGAACCACCAGCAGAGGAACAAATGGAAGAGGGAATTTCTGAACGTCAAGAAACACCTGTATTAGTAAGTAATATTCAAGAAGGGGAAAAACCACGTGCAACCCCGGCAGCACGACAAATGGCACGCTCGAATAAACTTGAATTAGTATTCATTAAAGGCAGCGGCCCAAATGGTCGTGTGCATAAAAAAGATGTGGTAAGTCATCTAGAAGCTACTGCATCAGCATCAAAAGCTACTCCACTTGCAAGGAAAATTGCCTTAGCCGAACAGGTAGACTTATCTTCTGTAACTGGTAGCGGTGCGAACGGAAAAATTGTTAAAGCGGATGTGGTTACGGCAAACTCTTCTATGCCAGCGACATCAGCAGCCGCTTCTATACCAGCAGCACAGCGCAGAAAAATGACGGGTATGAGAAAAGTAATTGCTGACAGAATGGCACAAAGTGCTTACACAGCACCGCATGTAACGTTAACGACTGAAGTGGAAATGTCGAAGGTAAAGGAACTTCGTGTAGCGCTTCTACCTGTAGTTGAAAAGCAAACAGGCTTCCGGTTGTCTTTTACTGATATCCTTGTAAAAGCTGTAGGTGCAGCACTGGCTCGTCATCCACAGGTGAATGTATCAATTGACGGGGACGAAATTATCCAACATAGCCAGATTCATATCGGACTAGCTGTTGCTGTCCAGGACGGATTAATGGTTCCAGTAATTAAAGATGTTTTGAGTAAGGGACTTGCAGAGTTAACAAGTGACGCAAAAGAAATTGGTAAACGTGCTCGCGAAAATAAATTACTTCCAGATCAAATGAAGGGATCTACATTTACCATTAGCAATTTGGGTATGTATGCAGTTGATGCATTTACTCCAATTATTAATCAGCCTGAAAGTGCGATTCTTGGTGTTGGACAAATTCAAGATAAGCCTGTGGCTATAAATGGTGCTCTTGAAATACGTCCTATGATGACACTTAGTCTATCCTTCGACCACCGAGCGATGGATGGAGCACCGGCTGCTGCGTTCTTAACAGAGTTAAAGCAAATACTCGAAAGTCCATACGAGTTATTGGTATAGGGGGGTGAATAATACATGGTGAAATCCTACGATATTGTTGTGGTTGGAGGAGGGCCCGGAGGCTATGTAGCTGCCTTGCATGCTGCGGAGCTTGGTAAAAAAACTGCTCTCATTGAGGCAGACTTCCTTGGTGGAACATGTCTAAACCGTGGATGTATTCCATCAAAGACCTATTTAAAACATTCTGAAGTTATTGAACAAATTGAAAAGGCGAAGGATTGGGGAATTGAAACTGGTGACCTTAGCTTTTCTTTTAGCAAAATGAAAAAGCGAAAAGATGATGTGATTCAACGTCTACGTGGAGGCATCGCCTTTCTATTGAAGCAGGGGAAAATTGATGTTTATAACGGATATGGATCGGTGCTACCCGGCGGAATAGTGAAGGTGAAAACATCTGATGGGGAAGAGACTGTTAAGGCTGCAAAAGTGATTGTCGCAACTGGGTCGACCCCTGCTGTGCCGCCAATTGCAGGACTGGATACCGTTCATTTTGATACAAGTGATACGATCTTTGATATTGCAGAGATTCCTAAATCAGTAATTATTATTGGTGGCGGAGTGATTGGAGTTGAATTTGCGACTATCTTTGCATCTCTTAAAGCGCAAGTAAGTATCGTCGAGGCTGCTGACCGGATCATCCCTACAGAAGATGCGGAAGCTTCGAATTTCTTAACAAAGATGTTAAAGAAAAAGGGAATCAACATCCATACAGGTGCAAAAGTTCAACGAGTTCAAGAAACAGAGGGTGTGAAAACGGTCATTTGCGAGGATGCAAAGGGAAAAGAGCTTACACTGCAATCCGATACATTACTCGTAAGCACTGGTCGCCGCCCGAATCTATCGGCAGTAACAGAACTTAGTCTGGAACAAAATGGCCCTTTCATTCAAGTGAATGAAAAGATGGAAACCACTCACGATCATGTTTATGCCGTTGGGGATGTAATTGGCGGTTGGCAGCTCGCACACGCGGCAAGTGCAGAAGGAATTGTTGCTGCGAATAATGCTGCTGGGGAAAAGGATGTTATCGACTATAAAGTCATGCCCCGTTGTATTTATACACTCCCTGAAATCGCCTCCGTTGGCATGTCCGAAGAGGAAGCGAAAAAACAAGGGATTGATATTCGTGTAGAAAAATTCGACTTTGCTGGTAGTGGGAAAGCACTGAGTGCTGGAGAACCGGAAGGATTTACAAAGATTATCTATGAGGCAAAATACGGTGAAATCATCGGTGTGGTTATGGCCGGGTCACATGTAACGGAATTGATCTCAGAAGCTTCAGCTTTCATGTATTTAGAAGGGACGATAGATGAAGCTGCTAAAATGATTCATCCGCATCCGTCATTATCAGAGACTTTCTACGAAGCAGCTTTAAATGCAGTCAACAAACTAAGAAAACAACAAAAAACAGTACAATCAGCGGTATAGTTATTACCTGGTTAAAACAACATTAAAAAACAGTCAAGTTATCATATTGAGTTGTTACAGAAAAGTGCCGAGAATATATTCTCGGCACTTTTGCTATATGGTGTGATGATTTTATAAAAGATATGATG
>WTKE01000105.1 GCA_011524525.1 Bacillus sp. (in: firmicutes)
CAAACAAAGTTAATTCGTTGTATCCTTGTGGATATTTTTGCAATGGTAATGGAATATCTCCGTCTATTAGGGCTATTTTTTATTTTATTTTTTACTTAAGCGGAATTTATCCGTCTATTTATCAAAGTTCTTAACCTGTTCTCCCAACTGATAAGAGCGGCCCCCCATAGTCCTAGATGCGGAAATTAGCATTTTTTATCCGACCGACCAGTTGAGAAAAGAAAAAAATTAAAGAAGCCATATACTAGGCTCCTTCTACACGCAAAACTATCTTAGTCACTGCCTACCTTCTATCCCAAAACCGCCGGGTAATGATGGCAGAAACAAAATCTTTTGCAAAGTCTTGGTTTCCTGCGGCAAAAACCACACCAGCTAAGTTATTGTATTCCATGGGCTGAATAAAGGATTGCCCAGTTGTTGCAACACCAATCGGCTTATAATATTTGTAGGCTCCATTAATGAATTCAGAAACATTTATATTAAAACTTGTTTGATTCCCCGTTCGCCCGCCAACAACATAAAGTGAGTCATAGAGGGTGTGATGCGTTGAAACAAATATTTGACCGATTTTTATTTCAGTACCATCGGCTCCTGTAACGGCACCAAGTTTTTCACTAATAAATTCAACGAAAACACCCTGCTGTTTTAGAGTTTCAATCACACGTTTAACCTCTTGCCCGTTAAAGCTATTCCCAATAAGTACCCCTACTTTTAATGTATGAGGAAAATGCGGTGTATTCATTTGGCTTATTGAAGGAGAGGACGCTGTCACGGGAACATGCTGGCCGGTTGGCGGCTTTACTCCAACATTATCGGCTATGATGGTTGCCATTTCTTGATCAACATTCACAAACATATCGACTACCTGTTGACGAACTGATTCTCTTTTTACTTTTGCGAGTTCAAAACTGAACGCTTCAATGATGTGCTGTTTCTCAACTGTAGACATACTGTTCCAGAATAATCTCGCATGAGAAAAGAAATCCTTGAAGGAATCACTGCTTGCCTTCACTTTTCGACCAGCTACATACTCTGGATAATGTTCAAACCCTCCCTTTTCTGGAGGTGTTGGGCTAGGAGTATTATTCGCTATTGAGTTCCGGTAATAGTTCACTTGATCAACGTCAATCCGATATCTGCTAAAGCTGTCCCGCTGATTATTATGAAAAGGACAAATAGATTTGTTAATCGGCAAATCAGGGTAGTTTGATCCTCCGAGCCTGTGTTGTTGTGTAATTTTATAAGTAAATGTCCTTCCCTGCAAAATGGGATCATTGCTAAAATTGATTCCAGGAACCAAATTGGTTACATCAAAGGCAACTTGCTCCGTTTCGGCGAAGAAATTATCGACATTTCGGTTCAGCGTCATTTTCCCAATTTTTTCAACAGGTACCAGTTCCTCTGGCCAAATCTTTGTCGGATCTATCACGTCAAAGTCAAAATTATGCTCATCTTCTTCAGCAATCATCTGTACACCAAATTCATATACAGGATAAGCCCCCCGCTCAATGGCTTCCCTTAAATCACGTCTATGGTAATCCGGATCCACGCCCCCGATAATCAATGATTCTTCATTGAGTAGGGAGTGGACACCGAGAACAGGCTTCCAATGAAATCTCACAAAGTGGGTTTTCCCTTGCTCATTAACAAACCGAAAAATATTGATTCCAAACCCTTCCATCATTCGCCAACTTCTTGGAACCGCTCGATCAGACATTGCCCACATCACAAAATGGGCAGACTCTTGATTATTCGCAACAAAGTCCCAAAAATTATCGTGTGCCGCTGAGGCAGTCGGCATATCATTATGTGGTTCCGGCTTTAGAGCATGCTGCGAATCCACGAACTTAAAAGCATCATGAATAACAAATATGGGAAATTGAAGTCCCAACAAATCGTAATTTCCTTCCTCAGTATAAAATTTGACCGCAAAGCCACGGATATCCCGCGCGGTATCCATGGACCCCTTGCCGCCTTGTACGGTTGAAAATCGCACAAATACAGGAGTCTTCATCCCAGGTTCCTGCAAAAATCCAGCCTTTGTATACTTTTTCATAGACTTATAGGATTCAAACTCTCCGTGAACTCCAAATCCCCTGGCATGAACCACTCTCTCGGGAATCCGTTCCGTGTCAAAGTGCATCTGTTTCTGAAAAAAATGAAAATCCTCCATTAATATAGGACCGCGGTCACCAGCTTTTAAGGTGTTCTCATTATTTGAAACCTTTAGCCCTTCATTTGTCGTAATTTTTTTATCCTTGTTTTCTACTCGGAATTGGTCCAACTGTTCATTCTTTCTGTTTTGGCCATCCCACTTGTTATTTCCTAATGATTTATCCATATCATCACCTGCCCCAGGATATATGCTTAACCCATTCATTTATATGCCAGTTAATGGCTCATATACCATGCTTGTTAAGGATAGAGGAAAATTGCAAATCAACTTACCAACGCAAAAAAATCCCTCAACTATGGTATGAGGGATTCTTACACCTTTAATTTAAAATGCTAAATTACTTTCAGTACTCTTTAAGTAAAACACACAGGATTGGAAGTCTCCTCTGCGTTTTGCTGCCTGTTGCCTATTTAAATAACTCTAACTGCTCCACTTCTCCTAACCTCTCTAAGGATTGAGGTTCATGGTCCTGGAAAAAGGCTTGATGCAGCTGTTTTACCTTTGTCATGATTTGTTTATTGGAATCAGCTGCTTTTCTTAGACGACAGCTGTAGATGACCGGGAAATAGTCTCGTAAAAACTTACCCTCTGCGTGGGCAGTAAGAGCAATGATTTGGAACCCGAGCTGCTCCGCAATAAAAAAGACAGGATTCAGGACATGGTCACTTGATGCTTTTCCAAACGGATTATCCATAATGACCACTCGATGTCTTTTCATATTGGTCTCAATATGCTTTTGTTTTTCTGCTACATAATTAAGAATTCCTAAGAATAGAGTCATATTCTTACTCCACTTTTCTCCCCCTGACCATACATTGGATTGCTCCCATGAATAGGAACGTGTGGTAACCTGATTATCATTAGTCACTTTTCGACAGCTTACCTTCATGATTTCATCATTCATTACTACGCGCAACAGTTGCTTGGATTGGACCCAAGTTTCAATTTCTTTCCTTACTTTTCCGCTATCCTCACCGCCATCCACCGTTTTAAATCGATCGGAATCTAGCTGATCAAGGATCCAATCCACATGTTTGCGGATTCTACTTTTCCCTTCCTCCTCTGTCCATCTTGGAATGGAGAACTGGTAAATCTCCTTCCACTTATCCTCCACTTTCACCTTTGTCTTTTTCGGGATAAGTGTCAATTCATCTGCTATTGTTGTTAAATGATTATTGATATGAGTAACAAACTGTTCTAGTTCCTTGTCATGATTCATAATCGTCATTTCGTTATACTTTATCGCTGTTTGAATTCTTTTCTGCATATGACTCTGAAACTCTAGTACTTCTTTATAAGTCTTTTTACTCTCGATTCCTTGCGTCGCCATTTCACGCATTTTGAAATTTGTAATTTTTTTCTTACAGAAACCCTTAAACATCTCTTTTGCTCGATCAACCTTTTCCCATTCTTTTGTCACTTGGTCCTTTCCTTGCGTCAACTGCTGAGTGACTTTTTCTACAAATGGTATTCGCTCATAAGTAAAGGCTTGAAGGTCTTCCTCTGTTAACAGACTAGCTTGGACAGAAGGACCTTTAAAATGATGGGCCTCATCGAAGCGGTCTAACTTATGAAATGCCTCGATCAAAGAGGTCATTTCTTTTTCAAGCGCATTTTTCTCACGGATGAGGAAGACATTTTGATCCTTTAATTGTTTTTGTTCAATCTTTAGTTGATCCTCTATCTCAGATAAAGCAATTGTGAACTGAACGGGCTCTTCTCCTGGAAAATCTCGATTAAACTCTTTAATAGATATTTCTACAGAGTTTTCTTGTTTATCCTTTTTTGTCTTTTGTTGATTATATTTTTTCTCTATTTCTGTGACTAAGGATGCTAATCCTTTCATCTTATCCCTAATAGCAGTCATTTGTTTTTTTCCATTGTGTGGAAAAAGCAACTCTTCATAAAATGAAGGATGGTCAAGCCTTAGCTCCTCTATTGCAGCGTCAAGTCGCTTAAGTTCCTTAAAGGAAAAATCGATCTTAAGTTGAATTTCTTTCCGTGATTCTGAAATTTCTCCCATGGAGAATTTAAGCTTTTGACGTTCCTCAAAGAGGACGGACTTTACTTGATTAGTGTAACTTGGAGTAACATACTTTACCTCTAAATATAGAGGATCTTCAAGAATTCTATTATAGAAGCCATCTTCCTCTCTTATTTGGTGAGAAAGCTCCTTTTCCTCTTCCTCAAGTTTCTGCACTTGGATCGTGTATTTTTTCATGATTAAAAAATATTTCTGTATTTGTAATGTAAGCTCATCTTGTCTCACTTTAAGAGCATTTGTTTCTTTTTCTAATTGAAGATACTCATAAGCACCCTTTAATTTCCCCTCTATACCGTTATACTCACTACTATATTTTTCAATTAACTCTCTTTGCGTTGCAATTTGATAGTCCCATTCTGTCATTCTTTTTTGAATTTCGTTCTGTTGAAGAGTTATTTGTTGAATTTCTTGGGACAGTCTACTTAACTGTTCTCTTTTTTCTTGAATACATTCATAAGGATGATCTTGTAAAAAACGAGAAAAATGTTCTGTTACTCTCTCCCAATGATTGATGGTATTTTCAATCTCTCGCCTTTTATTCGTTGATTCATTCGCTTGGGTACTTACGACTTCCTTCCACTCATCAAAGTCCTTCCCTATCTGATTACTTAACCAATGATAAGGCACGATTGGGGAAATTTGAATGCTTTCTCCATTCACAATTGCACTTGCTTGCTCTGTTGTGATTACTTCAATCGGAAACTGAATTTCCCTTTGAGCCCCAAGAAGTTTTTCCTTAACCTGATTATATTCACTAGCTGTTGTAATTAATGTGATGGACCAGAGTGGATAACCGGACACAGCAGACGTAATGGATTCTCCGATCGATTGCAGAAATTCAATACCTGTTTGAAGATAAATGAATTGATTTTTCCACTTATTCAGCTGTTTTTCAATATACGAATCTGCAAAGAATACATCCTGCTTCCCATAATCATCAATAAATCGGTGTGCGATTCGTTCTTTATATAATAGAACTTCTTTTTCCTTATTAAACGTTGACAGTTGATCCTTAAGCTGCTGCGCTATAGAATCCTGCCTTAAGTACAGGGAGTCAACCGTCGCCCATTGTGTTTTAAGTTGAGCAAGGGCTTGCTTTTGTTTTTCATGAGCCTCCTCAGACTGACGTACTTCAAACTCCACCCGCTGATGAATAAGCTTTTTCTCGCTCTTTGTATCTTCTAACTGTTTTATTAGTTCTTGCTGCTTCGTGATCTCTTTTTCAAGCTGCTTATTATGATTTTTTAGCTTTACCATTTGTTCATCTAAGTAACTGAACCGCTTTTCCCATTGAGGAATCATTTCCGTTACCGACTCTTGGTCCGGATTGGAAAGAATGGTTTGGCAAATTCGTTTCTTCTGTTCCTGAAGCGCCTGAACTTTCCCTGTACTATTATCAAGCTCTTGCTTTGTTTTCAAATACATATCATTTTGATAGTCCAAATGATCCTTATCTTGTTTTAGTTGGACCTCAATGGTTTGTCTCTCTATAGTCAAACCATGCTTGCGCTTGCTACTCTCTTCTAGTTCTTGACTAAAATAGCCCTTTAACCCTCGGCTATTTTCTTCTAACCTATCTTTTAGATCTTGAATATCCTCATTTTGATCAAGCTCTTCAAGCTGTTCAGTCAGATACTTATATTTTCCTTGTTCTTCCTTATGATCTCGTTTTAACTCAGCTAATTTTAAAGAATAATATTGCTTTTCCGCTTGAGATAAATTATCTTTTTCCTCATGTAGGCTTTGTCCTTGCTCTTTTAAGGCAGATTCATATTCCTCTAAGAGGACCTGCTCTTTCAAAATAACTAACGATTGACTTTTCATTTGAAGATTCTTCTTTTCTATTTCCCATTGCTGCAATTGATTTTGTACATCGTCTAATTTAATCTTCGCCCCATGTTCTTGATGAGTTATTTCGTCTAGTACAGCTTTAGCTCTTTGTTTTGTTAATTCGTAGCTTTGCTGCTGTTCAAAAAGACGTTCATAAGTAGTTGAATACCTAACTAATTCTTCTTCAATTGCTTTATTTTCTTCAATTTGTTCCTTCAGTTCCTTATATAGCTTAAAACCTGCTCGATGTTGTTCAAATGTATCCGCGAAGGTATTTGGATTATGTCCCGCAATGGCCCCTTCTACCGTAGGAATTAACAACCGATCGAATAGCTGATTGGTTTGTTTGCATTCATCAAAGAACGCCTCTACTCCACCCTCTGTGCTATTAATTTTCACAATGCTATCCCATTCATTCGCAATGATATGGTACTGGTCTTCGATATGAGATTGAAAGGACTTAATCGTAGGAAATATCTCAGCATTCATATACTGGTGACTCATTTGCTGATAATATTCTGCAATTTCTCCTCGATCCGATGGACGCTTTGATTCTGAGCGGACAAAGGGCAAACCCTCGATTCCATGTTTATCGCTAGGCAGATACTCGTATACATAGCGATAAGAATCCAGTCCATCCTTTGTTAAAAATAAGCTGACAGCTGTCACTAAATATTTACGAGGATGATCAGACAATATCCACTCGATAGCTATATGGGCCGGATAATTGTCTAATTGAAGCGTCTGCTTTACTTTTCGATCAGATAAGCTTGTATGGGGAATGATCGCCTGAAGAGCCGTTTGAATGAATACCGTTTTCCCTCCACCATTTTCCAGGAGAATGGCTCCATTATATCCATCGAACCTAAAAATTTCATCATTGTACCTCTTCATGCCGTCTTCATACACCACATTTGTAAAACGGATTTTGCTAATGGATGGCATGATCTTCCCCCTCCCACTGATAAATAAATTCTAAAATACCCTTGTTATACTCCACTTCCATAAAGAAACGTTGAACAATGGTCTTTGCTTTCTCCGTTAAAACAACTTCATTATTTCCAATTTCATGAATGAGTTCTTGATCAATGAGGAAACGCTTAGCTGTATCCATAAAGCTTAATCGACTAATTGTATTCCCGCTCTGCTTTTTAGCTGATTCTTTAATATCATTCATGTCATTCCATTTATGCACAATCTGTATCCAGTTGTATGAAAACTCTCTTTCCCTCTCCTTTAACTCTTCTTCATTATGTTCTTGCAATATACCAATCCGTTCATCTACTAGCCTTGCCCAATCATCAATGCGCAAGAAGTCTCTTGTTGGTTCAAGAGTTTGATAGCTATCATAGAAAGCACCAAACAAAACAATTGTGGAAAAATAAAGCAAGTAAAGATCAGCATTCGTTGCTCCCGATTTTAAGTACGTTTTTTTCAAATAATCATTGTTCACATGGAAAGGAGATAGCTTTGTTTCAGGAACTAAAAATAACTTCTCCCCAGCGAGTATAATGACACATTGTACTTTATAAGCAAATCCGTCTACTAACGCTCGAACAGCATCATCGGCCCGATATAAAGACAGTGCATCTGAACCTGCATATCCATCTCTAGCTAAGATAGTGTATAGTTCAAAAGCTTCCATTACCTTGCTTTCACTATAATTCATCGATTAATTCCCCCTGAACTGTAACGGTCATATTCTGAATAGAAAAACGATCAGTGACTTGAATATGCTCCTTTTTTTCAACTACAAGCAATGTTCTTTTACCAAGTAACGTTAATGCATCATCCATGCTATGACTTAATTCTTCCTCCTCTTGATCCGTTGTTTCTTTTGTAATCGGTGACCGTTGATGGAGGGTAAGCCAAAAATCATAAAAAAATCGATGGTGTAGGAGTGCCTCTTCTTTTTCTCGTACAAAATCAATGACATTCCTAAGCTCTGAACAGCCTTCTTCAATTGCCTCTAATAAAAGTTTCATAACATGTCCGTAATTTTTCCTGAGTCGCACTAGGTAATCATTTTCGCTTTTGTCTCCTAGTTCCATGAAGCCAAAATCAACTTTTTCTTCTCGGTCTTCACGAATATTTTGTTCAGCAAAAATCGTCAGTGGAGACCAACTTTGCTCCTGATGCACATGTAAAAAGGGATGTAGAACACCCTTCATCGCATCTAATGGTAAGGGCATACCTATAATTCTAGCATTGATGTCTTGGTCAAAATTAAACGCGTCAATCCCAGTGTAATAGAGGGATTCCTGCGCCGCCTTTAATGTATGGTTTTTTAATTCCATGCTTTGCTCAAGCAGTCTTGAGTGTTCATAGTGAACCTCCTCTAGCTGATTGGTGATTTTTAGAACATAGGAATACGTCTTAACTTCCTTTTTATGATAGTCCTTTTCATACAGTCGATCCTTCGTCTCCTTCACAAACTGTCGAAGCTCCGAAAATTCCTCGTTTTCCCTTTCAAGTCGGGCATGAATATCCTCTAGGAGCTGCTTATATCGATCAAATGTCTCCTCCGAAACAATGCTCCGTTGAACTTCATGACGTAATTTAATCATACGTTCATTAAGAGATTCAACGTCAATTCTCATTTCATTAATCTGTCGTAAAGCGCCGCGAAATTCTCCTTTTTCTAGTTGCTTTCTCAGCATTAATTGATTAATAGAAAGCTGAAATTCACTATAAAACTCCTTCGTTGCAAACACTAACTCTAAGCCATCCTCGTCTAATGTGTAATATTGTGTGTTCGTTTTCGAGTCAAAAGAGTTTGCTTTTAATAATGAATATTCAAGCTCGTCCTCTTTATTAGTCTCCCAGTTATGGAATGAATAGGAGCGCTTTTTTCCAGTAGTTGGACGAAAAGTTAGAATGATCGAGCTAGCAATATCTTCATATGCCATTGCGTCTAAGGAGTATTGCTTTTCTATTAGTGCCTGCAGGAACTTTGCTAAATCCTTTGTCCCTACTTTATGATTCCGCATAATTTTTTGCTCAAAGAAAAAGAGAAGTGCAAGTAACCCTAACCCTTTCATGTCAACTGGCTGGTCTAACTGATCCTTGAGCTTTTTTCGTTCAAGCTCGTACAACGGGTCAAATAACGCCAGACGTCTCATACGCTCTCTAAATCCAGATGTGATATCAGTAATCTCATTGAATTCCATGGTGATGCCTCCATATTTCTTGTAGCTCTCTTGTCTTTAATATCTCTTGGGGGAAGTATTGACCATTTTCTAGTACTGTCTTCAGTAGCTTTTGCTCTTTTTCTGAAAAAAAGCGTAAGAATTTATTTAGCGCTTGATGGTCCAACCGTTGATTTGTTTTCCCTTTTAAAGGTGGCTTCTCTAGACATCCTTCATAAAAAGGCAAATATAGACGGACCTTCCGCTTTTCATTTAGTCCGTTCCATATAAAAATTCCTGATCGATCAATATCACCAAAATAGTAGAACTCATGCTCTGCTTGAGGAATCGGAAGCTGGCGATCAAATTGCTCAATACTCTTAATGATTTTGTTACCACTGCCGTAAATCAGAGTAGAAAAACTTGTTTCAGGCAACGTATCTAACAAGGCTTGATACGTGGTTTTATTTTCAACGATTAGATGGTACTGTCTCACCTTTGAAAGTGTACTAGGGTTAACAGCAAACATTAACGGGTCAGATACGGGTATGATTTTCATCTTCTCCCAGAGACCTACTCGTTCAAGCAATTCTTTTCCTTGCTGCTCGGTAATCCATTTTTCATCACCAACCAGCTCTACACTACGCTCTGGAGCAGGTACCTCATATGTTGGAAATCCAATATTAGTTAGGTAGTTGTGAATCTTTTCAATATAAGGAAGATCCTCCTTCCATTGAACGTGGTCAAGTTTAAAGTAGGAATCAAGCTGAATAGCTGAATGTATGTGGAGACGAAAACGCATCAGTTCTTCTTTGAAATCCTGTCTTAATGGATTCGTCTGTATTCGGTAGGAGTAAGCTAATGAAGGGGTACGGTGATTTCTACCTTTCGATTTGACCATTTCTAAAACCCCCTCTTCCTCAAGAGAGAGAATAAGCCGAGCAAACTGGTCATAGGACAATCGCGAAGAAAGAAGAGTTTCTAGTGTTTCTATCTCAATCGTTTTCTTTTTATACGATAAAAGCTTCTGAGCCAATAGATCTTTCATAACAAAACTCCTTTAGAATAGTAGACCTTTATTTACTACTATTTTACTAGAATTTTGAAGTTTGGGGAGTAGGGAAAATTTAGGGTGGGGGCTTTCTTTTGCTATTCTGTACTCCCTTTAGCCAAACAGGTACTCTAG
>WTKE01000006.1 GCA_011524525.1 Bacillus sp. (in: firmicutes)
GCCTAATTCGGACAGCAGCTCCCATGCAATCGATTTCAGAGTCCGAATGAAGAGCAGAAACGGACAGGAGCTCCCATGCAAACGAATATCGAGTCCGAATAAGTGCCTAATTCGGACAGCAGCTCCCATGCAATCGATTTCAGAGTCCGAATGAAGAGCTGAAACGGACAGGAACTCCCGTGCAAACGGAAATCGAGTCCGAATAAGTGCGTGATTCGGACAGCAGCTCCCACACAAACGAATCCCAAGTCCAAATGAGAAACTAGTAGATCAAGTAACACGAAAAAAGAACTCTTCACAAACTGCCTGTATTTAAGAAGAAATCTGGAACCAAGGTATAATTCTTGTCCAAACTGGCATACCCTTTACTAGTAGGTTCTTTTAGAGTAAGAGCCAATATTTTATTTTGGATTTGGAGGGCATCAAAAATGAAAGCGTGGTTCCAGCTCGTTTTTCAAACCTTGAAGGTATTTATCCTTTTTACCGGATGCACAATCCTCTTCTATTATGGTATTATGTGGGTAAATGAAGAGTATCAAGACTATCATCGATACGATGAGCCAAACGGGACAGCGGTAAAAGTGTCTGCGAATGTAGATGCTGAAAAATCTACATGGTTTGATCGCATCGTTCTTTTTTACTTAAATGGGGAGTAATGTTGGATGGAAGATGAATTAAAGGACTTTATGCATTTCCTAATAGTTGAAAAGGCATTAGCCAAAAATACGATTGTATCATATGAACGAGATTTAAAAGCATACTTAAAATATATAAAAACAGTAGAAAATGTTCAATCCATAAATGATATCGGCCGGATTCAGATTGTACACTTTCTAGGCCATTTGAAAGAACAAGGAAAATCGTCAAGAACAATCGCGAGAAATATAGCCTCTATACGCGCTTTTCATCAGTTTTTATTACGTGAAAAAGTAGCAGAGCAGGATCCTTCTGTACATATTGAAACACCTCAGCTTGAACGAACACTTCCAAAGGTGTTGAATCTGCAAGAGGTAGAAAGATTGTTAGAGGCACCAAAGCTTCACACCCATTACGGATTGCGCGATAAAGCGATGCTCGAGCTTTTATATGCAACAGGAATTCGTGTAAGTGAACTTATTGGCTTAAACCTCGATGATGCCCATTTAACGATGGGGTTTGTACGTTGTATTGGAAAGGGAAATAAAGAGCGGATTATTCCATTAGGCCGAACTGCCGCAGCAGCCATTCAAGAGTACTTAGACAAGGGGCGCCCGCAATTCATTAAAAAAGACCAGCGTGAAGAATCGTTGTTCGTCAACCATCATGGAAGAAGATTAACTAGACAGGGATTCTGGAAGATCTTAAAGGGATTAACGAAGGAAGCCGGCATAGAAAAGGACCTAACTCCTCATACACTTAGACATTCCTTTGCTACACATCTTCTCGAGAATGGAGCAGATTTAAGAGCGGTACAGGAAATGCTAGGACATTCGGATATATCCACTACACAAATATACACTCATGTAACAAAAACACGTTTAAAGGACGTGTATAGCCAATTTCATCCAAGAGCCTAATAGATTAAGAGAAAGTAAGGAATGTTCAAAAAGCTGCCATGAAAAGATAGCAGCTTTTCGTTGTGTTTTATATGAAACTTCTTGTACAATGGAGATGTCAGACTTCTGACGTTAATAGATATTGATCCGTCAGGTTAATATTTGGGAAAGCTATTTGATGAAAGTTGTAAACGGTTAATTTTAAGGAGGAGAATGAATGCCTTATCAATATAAACGGATTTTTTTAATTGTGATGGATTCCGTTGGGATCGGTGAAGCAAAGGATGCCGAGAAGTTCGGAGATAAAGGTTCAAATACCTTAGGTCATATTGCAGAAAGAATGAATGGTTTACATATGCCAAATATGGCAAAGCTTGGCCTTAGTAATATTGAGGCAGTAGGTGGGATTGAAAAAGCGGCTTCCCCGATCGCTTACTATACAAAAATGCAAGAAGCCTCTAATGGAAAAGATACGATGACAGGTCATTGGGAGATTATGGGGCTTAATATTAAAACTCCGTTTAAAGTATTCCCGGATGGTTTTCCAGATGAATTGTTAGCCGAACTAGAAGAAAAAACGGGAAGAAAAATTATCGGAAATAAGCCTGCCAGTGGAACGGAAATTCTTGATGAACTGGGTGAAGAGCATATGAAGACAGGAGCATTAATTGTCTATACATCTGCAGATTCCGTTTTGCAAATTGCGGCACATGAAGACATTGTTCCGATTGAAGAGCAATATAAAATCTGTAAAATAGCTAGAGAGCTGACCTTGGATGAAAAATACATGGTAGGTAGAATTATTGCCAGACCATTTGTAGGAGAACCAGGGAACTTTAAGAGAACAGCAAACCGTCATGATTATGCACTAAAACCATTTGATAGAACAGTGATGAATGAATTAAAGGATAGCAAGTTTGATGTGATTGCGATAGGGAAGATATCAGATATTTACGATGGTGAAGGAGTAACTGAGTCATTACGTACAGTGTCTAATATGGATGGAATGGATAAGCTTGTTCAAACGCTTGATATGGATTTTACAGGCTTGAGCTTTTTAAATTTAGTAGATTTTGATGCATTATATGGACACCGTCGAGATCCTATTGGTTACGGAAAAGCTCTAGAAGAGTATGACACTCGCTTACCTGAAGTATTTGAAAAACTAAAAGATGATGATTTGTTAATCATTACGGCTGATCACGGAAATGATCCGGTTCACCCTGGAACAGACCATACACGTGAATACGTTCCTTTATTAGTGTATTCACCTGTCATGAAGGGTGGAAAAGAACTGCCGATTCGTGAGACATTTGCAGATATTGGAGCAACCGTGGCAGAGAATTTCCAAGTGAAACTGCCAAAGTACGGAAAAAGCTTTTTAAACGAATTAAATTAAATTCTTAAAGGAGTTTTGTAAGATGGACGTGTTAAACATAAATAATTCAGCTTCTTTTTTAAAAGAAAAGTACAAAAAAACACCAAAAATTGGACTGATCCTTGGTTCCGGTCTAGGTGTGCTTGCAGATGAGATTGTTGAGCCTACAAAAATTCCTTACAATGAAATACCTGATTTCCCTGTTTCAACAGTAGAAGGACATGCTGGACAGCTTGTATTCGGGACGTTAGAAGGCGTTGAAGTCGTTGCCATGCAAGGCAGATTTCATTACTACGAGGGTTATAGCTTTGATAAAGTAACATTTCCTGTTCGTGTAATGAAAGAACTTGGTGTAGAGATACTAATTGTCACAAATGCCGCTGGTGGTGTGAATGAGTCCTTTCATCCAGGTGATTTAATGTTAATAACCGATCATATTAATAATATGGGATCGAATCCGTTAATCGGACCAAATGATTCAAGATTAGGCGTCCGCTTCCCTGATATGTCTGAAGCCTATTCAAGAGATTTACGTGAAAAAGCAAAGCAGGTAGCTAATGGATTAGGTCTTTCTCTTCAAGAGGGAGTGTATGTTGGAAACACTGGACCTACATATGAAACACCAGCAGAAATTCGTATGTTGCGTGTGATGGGTGGCGACGCAGTTGGAATGTCAACTGTTCCGGAGGTTATTGTAGCAAGGCATGCCAACTTAAAGGTTCTAGGTATCTCTTGTATTTCTAATATGGCAGCAGGAATATTAGACCAGCCATTAAATCACGAAGAAGTAATAGAAACAACAGAAAAAGTAAAACATGACTTTTTAAGATTAGTTAAAGCAGTGGTTAAGGAAATAGGAGCATAAAAGAAAACAATATTCCTTATGAAGCGGTGAGAAAAATGAGAATGGTTGATATTATTGAGAAAAAACGAGATGGCAAAGAATTAACGACAGAAGAAATTCAATTCTGTATAAAAGGCTATACAGATGGAAGCATTCCTGATTATCAAATGAGTGCTCTTACAATGGCAATCGTGTTTCAAGGCATGTCAGAGGCAGAAAGAGCGACTCTAACGATGGCAATGGTTGAGTCAGGAGACCAAATCGATCTATCGGCGATACATGGCATTAAGGTGGATAAACACTCAACAGGAGGAGTAGGAGATACAACCACTCTTGTATTGGGCCCATTGGTAGCTTCTGTAGGCGTCCCAGTTGCCAAAATGTCTGGAAGAGGGCTTGGACATACAGGTGGAACCATTGATAAACTTGAATCAGTTGAAGGTTTTCATGTGGAATTAGAAAATGAAGAGTTTGTTCGACTAGTGAACCAAAATAAAATAGCGGTTATTGGCCAAAGTGGGAACTTAACACCAGCTGATAAAAAGCTTTACGCCCTTAGAGACGTAACAGGTACAGTTGAAAGTATTCCATTAATCGCTAGCTCTATTATGAGTAAAAAAATTGCGGCTGGCGCCGATGCCATTGTGTTAGATGTAAAAACTGGTGCTGGAGCTTTCATGAAAACTCTTGAGGATTCTCGTGATCTTGCAAAAGCAATGGTACGAATCGGTAACAATGTTGGTCGGAGAACCATGGCTGTTATCTCTGACATGAGTCAGCCTTTAGGATTTGCTATTGGAAATGCTTTGGAAGTAAAGGAAGCCATTAATACGTTAAAAGGGGAAGGCCCAGAGGACTTAACAGAACTTTGTTTAACCCTTGGTAGCCATATGGTCGTGTTAGCGGAAAAAGCGGCGAATGTAGAAGAGGCACGTCAGATGCTAACGAATGCCATTAATGATGGTTCAGCACTTGAAACATTAAAAGTCTTCCTTCGTTCTCAAGGAGGAGATGATTCTGTTGTTGACGATCCATCAAGACTGCCCCAAGCTAGCTTTAAGATAGAAGTAGAAGCGAAGGAAGATGGCTATATCGCAGAAATTATTGCAGATGAAATGGGAACAGCTGCCATGCTTTTAGGAGCTGGTAGAGCAACAAAGGAATCAGAAATCGATTTAGCCGTTGGACTTCTATTAAAAAAGAAAATTGGAGATCAAGTTCAAGTAGGCGAATCCATCGTTACCATTTATAGTAATTTTGAGGATGTCCAAGAAGTCAAAGAAAAGATTTATAATAGCATCACAATCATGAAAGAAAAAGTCTCACCCCCAATACTCGTTCATGAAGAAATAACGGAATAGCCAGTGTAAAACCTTCCTAATATTAGGAGGGTTTTTTATTTTTTTCTTTGATTGGTTCTTTTTGTATATTTTCTCTTTTCTTGGTGAAAAATGGATGTATAAAGAATGGAGGGCTATGTGCTATGAAGAAGATTCTATCATTATTAATGGCTTTTACTTTTTTAACATCTATTGCAACCCCAACTTTTGCTGAAGAGAAAACAACGGGTGTTGAGCTTGTTGATAATGCAAAGTCAGCCGTATTAATTGAAAGAGATACAGGAACAATTCTTTATAACAAAAACAGTGATGAAATGCTTCCACCTGCTAGTATGACAAAAATCATGACGATGATGTTAATTATGGAGGCTATCGACTTAGGAAAGATAAAATGGGATGAAAAAATTCGAACAAGTGAATACGCAGCTTCTATGGGAGGTTCTCAAATTTTCCTAGAGCCTGGCGAAGAAATGACCACTGAAGAAATGCTCAAAGGGATAGCAATCGGTTCTGCAAATGACGCTTCTGTTGCGATGGCGGAAAGAATTGCAGGTTCCGAGGAAGCTTTTGTCGAGATGATGAATGCGAAGGTTAAAGAACTTGGCTTGAAAAATACGGTTTTTAAAAATGTAACCGGTTTACCGGAGGGTGGACATTATAGTACAGCTCATGATATGGCAGTTATGGCAAAAGAGCTTTTAAAATATGAAGGAATTACAAAATTTACGGGTACATACGAAGCATACCTACGCGAACAGAGCGATAAAAAGTTTTGGCTTGTTAATACAAATCGTCTCGTTCGTTTTTATCCTGGAGTAGACGGGTTAAAAACAGGTTTTACCAACGAGGCAAAATACTGTTTAACGGCAACCGCAGAGAAAGATGGAATGCGTGTGATTGCAGTTGTCTTTGGTGCCCCAACCTCTAAAGAACGAAATGCACAAATTTCGAAGATGCTGGACTATGCTTTTGCACAGTATCAAACTCATCCGATGTATGAAAGAAGCTTTTCAGTAGGTGAAGTAAAGGTGAGTAAGGGAAGTGAGAGCAAGGTTGAGGCCCTTACGAGTGAACCGATTTCCTTGTTAACGAAAAAAGGTGAAAAAGTGGATGATGTAAAGAAGGAAATCACTTACGAAAAAGATTTAAAAGCACCGATTGAGAAAGGACAGACGATTGGTACATTAAAGCTCGTAAAAAATGGAGAGACACTTGTGTCGAGTCCACTTGTAGCAAAAGCAACTGTGAAAGAAGCAAATTGGTGGACGCTTTATAAACGCGCATTTGGAATGTTCACTAAAACGACCAAATAAATATGTCGAATGTTTTTTTATTCATACTTTTTTTATCGAAAGAACACTAGTTTTGTCTGTAAGAAGGAAATCATCAACCTAATATCGAAAAAGACTCCTTATACCACATAAGGAGGCTATGGATAGTGAGTCTACACATTGATATGGAAACAAAGAACGATGTCCTATTGTTACGACTTAGCGGCGAATTGGACCACCATTCTGCAGATGTACTTCGTGCAGAAGCAACCAAAGCCATTGAAACACATGATATACGTCATATTATTCTTAACCTAGAGCAGTTAGATTTTATGGATAGTTCAGGTTTAGGTGTGATTCTTGGAAGATACAAGCAAATTAAGCAGCAGCATGGTGAAATGGTTGTTTGTGCAATTTCACCTCCTATTCAAAGACTTTTTGATATGTCAGGCTTATTTAAAATTATCCGTTTGGAGCCGACAGAAGAATTTGCTCTTCGAGTATTGGGGGTAGCGTAAACAATGAAAAATGAGATGCAGCTTCAATTTACTGCTTTAAGTCAAAATGAATCTTTTGCACGTGTCACAGTAGCAGCCTTTGTGGCTCAGCTAGATCCAACTATGGATGAATTGACGGAGATTAAAACCGTCGTTTCTGAGGCGGTGACAAATGCCATTATTCACGGGTACAACAACGATCCTTCAGGTACGGTCTTTATCTCAGTAAAGATTGAGGATAGTTTTATTGAGTTGGAGATAAGAGACGAGGGCTCTGGAATTTTGGATATTGAGGAAGCTAGACAACCTCTATTTACAACCAAGCCAGAGTTAGAAAGATCAGGAATGGGCTTTACGATTATGGAAAATTTTATGGATGAAATCGATGTTCATTCAGAGCTAGGAATAGGTACCACAATTCGATTAAGAAAGCATTTAGCAAAGAGCGAAATGCTATGCAATTAAGGGAGTATTGCTTATGGATGTGGAGGTAAAGACTGATAGCAAACAAACGTATTTAAAGGATCATGAAGTGAAGGATCTAATCAAGAGAAGTCAAGATGGAGATCAAGAAGCTCGAGATACAATAGTGCAAAAAAATATGCGTCTTGTTTGGTCAGTTGTTCAACGCTTTCTCAATCGAGGCTATGAACCAGATGACTTATTCCAAATTGGATGCATAGGGTTACTAAAATCTGTCGATAAATTTGACTTATCTTATGATGTGAAATTTTCAACCTACGCAGTACCGATGATCATTGGAGAAATTCAACGTTTCATCCGAGATGACGGATCTGTCAAAGTGAGCCGTTCCTTAAAAGAAATGGGCAATAAAATAAGAAGAGCGAAAGACGAACTGTCCAAAAACCTAGGCAGGATCCCAACAGTTTCTGAAATAGCTGAACATTTGGATCTGACTCCAGAAGATATCATTTTAGCTCAAGAAGCAAGTCGCCAACCCTCTTCCATCCATGAAACAGTTTACGAAAATGATGGAGATCCAATTACATTACTCGACCAAATCGATGATGGGAATGAAGGGAAATGGTTTGATAAAATTGCATTAAAAGAGGCCATTCGAGAGCTAGATGAACGTGAGAGGCTGATTGTATATTTACGCTATTACAAGGACCAAACACAATCAGAGGTGGCAGAACGACTAGGAATATCGCAGGTTCAAGTATCAAGACTGGAAAAAAAGATATTACAACAAATGAAAGATCGAATGGATTTATAATCCGTTCGATCTTTTTTTATATTGGATATTAGACCCAGTCAAACCACTTATTGGTGAACATGAAGGGAATCAATGTAAAGCATACTATTTATACAAGGAAATCACTGTGTGGGAGTGAACGTTGTGGAAAATACGATTTACATCCGAATGCGACATCGCCTCCAAGTTCGACCTCACGATTCCATAAAACTTCAGGATGTTGCACAAATAATCGCTGAAGATTCACTGTTAGAGAAGGTAAAAGATTGCATTGTTTATAACGTATCAGAGAAAGACCAGAACATTATTATTTTGGATGTGATGAAGGTAATACCAATCTTAACAAATGTTGTTGAGCAAATAAATATTGAAATAGTTGGTCAAACACAAACGATTGTTGAGGTGGTATATAAAAAAATCGGCGTATCTATTCCACTTTTTATTCTCATTTGGCTTCTCTTGTTTTTTGGTGCAGCACTCGCCATTATGAATTTCCATGAGGATGTTAGTATGCAAGCGGTCCATCAGCGGATATATAAGATAATTACAGGCAAGGAAAATGTAAAACCACTTTTACTGCAAATCCCTTATTCAATTGGCTTAGGAGTAGGTATGATTTTATTTTTTAACCATGTGTTTAAAAAGCGATTAAATGAAGAACCTAGTCCGCTTGAGGTAGAAATGTTCAATTACCAGCAAGATCTCGATCGTTATGTGATCATAAATGAAAATGAAGAAAGTATGAAAAGACTTCATGATCATTAATATCGTATTTATTATATTTATTGGTCTTGCAGGAGGGATTGCAGTTGGTTCGGGATTTGTCGCTTTCCTCACCGTGTTAGGGATTATTCCAAGGCTTACTCAATTATCGAAAACTATGAAGATGATTCATTGGTATGAATGGTCTGTCGTTTTTGGTGCAATTGCTGGTACCATTGCCTCTTTAAGAGAACCTGCTCTCTTTTTACCTTCGATCTTACTAATTCCGTTAGGCCTAGCTGGAGGGGTATTTGTTGGTTTACTTGCAGCTGCCTTAACCGAGGTACTAAACGTTTTTCCGATTCTGGCAAAAAGAGTAAGAATAGAGGACAAAATAATGATCTTGATGATGGCCTTTGTGTTCGGTAAAATTTTCGGTTCCCTGTTTCATTGGATGTACTTCGTAAACGAGTAAATTAAGTAAAGAAAGGAACTTTTCCTATGGATAGACGGCGCCGCGTAATTCTTGTAACAGACGGAGATGAATACGCAAGAAAAGCAGTCGAACATGTTGCGAAGGAAATTGGTGGAAGATGTATCTCTATGTCGTATGGAAACCCTACGACGAAATCAGGGGAGGAAATGGTCAAGCTTATAAAGAAGGCACCCAATGATCCGGTTCTTGTTATGTTTGATGATAGTGGATACGTAGGAGAAGGGGCAGGAGAACAGGCAATGAGGTATGTAGCCACACATAAAGATATAGAAGTTCTTGGTGTATTAGCGGTTGCAGCAAAAACAAGAAAAGCCGAATGGACTAAAATTGATGTCTGTGTGGACCGCTACGGTGAACTCACTCCATATGGGGTAGATAAATTTGGAGAACCTGATTTAGAACTTGGAAGAATGAATGGAGATACCGTCTATTGTGTAGATGAGCTTCAAGCACCTGTAGTAGTTGGTATAGGCGATATAGGAAAAATGGCTAGGAATGACGATGTTAAAAAAGGAGCTCCCATTACACATAAAGCGGTTCAAATCATCCTAGAAAGGAGTGGATTCTATGACTAAGACACCAATCAATCCCCTACCGATTCCATCTCTTGAAGAACTTGAAAATTATATGAAGGAGCATGTTGGATTAGAGGAAACGTTTGATATTGGAGTCAGAAAGTTTAAGGTATTGAAAAAGGATGTACATGTGTATTATTTAAATGGTCTAGTGGATACGAACGTAGTTATGCAAAACACAGAAGAAATTGTAAGAATCAATGACCATGAGAAAACTACTTCCGATTATTTAGCTTTAATAGAGAATCGATTAGTTCATCAATCTGTATCAAAAATTAAAACGTTAGGTGAAATCGTCGACCAAGTTCTAACTGGAACACTAGTCATAGTTGTTGAAGGCTATTCAGAAGCTTTAGTAGTAGATGTAAGATCATACCCAGGTAGAACACCTCAAGAACCTGATACAGAGAAGGTAATAAGAGGCTCTCGCGATGGCTTCGTTGAAAATTTTATCGTGAATACTGCTTTAACAAGAAGGAGAATTAAAGACGGAAGATTACGCTTCGAAAAGTTAACGGTTGGTGAGAGATCAAAAACAGATATTGCGATTGGTTACCTAAAGGATGTTGCAAATCCTGATCTTGTGAATATTATTAGAAAAGAACTCGAATCTATTGAAATTGATGGATTAACAATGGCAGATAAAGCAGTGGAGGAATTCCTCGTAAAGCAAGGATACAACCCGTATCCTTTAGTAAGATATACAGAGAGAGCCGATATTGCAGCAACACATATTCTAGAAGGACACGTCTTAATTTACGTGGACACATCACCAAGTGTTATTATCACGCCTACTACATATTTTCATCATTTACACCATGCAGAAGAGTATCGTGAATCAGCACTCGTTGGTACAGTTGTACGTTGGACGCGTTTGTTTGGTGTATTAGCGTCCTTGTTCTTACTTCCGTTATGGTTCTTATTTGTTCTAGAACCTGAGTTACTACCCAAAGCTCTTAAATTTATCGGCCCTAACAAAACCACTAATATTCCAACAGTCGTTCAATTGTTTTTAGCCGATTTCGGTATTTTGTTTTTAAGACTGGCTGCTATTCATACCCCAACTCCGTTGGCAACCTCAATGGGCTTAGTTGCCGCCGTGCTCATTGGTCAAATTGCCATTGATGTAGGCTTATTTGTACCAGAAGTGATTTTGTATGTCGCGGTTTCGGCGGTTGGAACTTTTACCACTCCAAGTTATGAACTTGGAATAGCGAATAATCTTATGAAGCTTTTCTTATTAATTGTTGTAGCGATATTTAAACTACCAGGTTTTGTGATAGGGGTAACTGCCTATATTTTATACTTAACTAGTATACGATCCTTGAACAGTCCATATATGTGGCCGTTCATGCCGTTTCATCCTAAAGCCTTCCTTGAAGTACTTTTCCGCAGGTCGGTTCCGGGAACAAAGCTTAGACCAAGCATTGTTCAACCTAGAGATCGTTACAGACAAAAAACAAACGGGAACTAAATGGGAATATTGCGAATTTACAATATCTATGGTAAAGTAATGTTTAATTTCAAACTGATTTAATCAACAAATAGACAGCTTAGCTGTCTATTTGTGTATCCATAGAAGTGAGGGGAAAAAATGTTTTTTCATGGTTCATCAAAGATAAATGAAAGAGGCCACTTAGAAATAGGTGGTGTCGATACGACAGATCTCGTAAAAGAGTTCGGAACACCTGTATATGTTTATGATGTGTCATTGATTCGTGAGCGGGCAAGAGGGTTCAAACAAACCTTTGACCAACTAGGTATAAAAGCTCAAGTTGCATACGCTAGCAAAGCATTTTCCACGATTGCAATGATCCAACTGGCTGAGGAAGAAGGGCTTTCATTGGACGTTGTATCCGGAGGAGAGCTATATACGGCAATAGCAGCTGAATTCCCAGTAGAGCGAATTCATTTTCATGGAAACAACAAAAGTCGTGAAGAACTTGAAATGGCATTAAACTATCAAATCGGTTGTATTGTTGTTGATAACTTTTATGAATTAGAACTATTAGATACTATTTGTGCGGAGAGAAAGCAATCTGTCTCTATTTTGCTTCGAGTCACACCAGGGATTGAAGCTCATACACATGACTATATTCTAACGGGTCAGGAAGACTCGAAATTTGGTTTTGATCTACAAAATGGACAAGCGGGAGAAGCGCTACAAAAGGCTATGGAATCTGAGTACTTAGACCTACTTGGGGTGCATTGTCATATCGGTTCACAAATATTTGAAACAACTGGATTTTTGTTAGCAGCAAGAAAAATATTTGCAAAGCTACATGAGTGGAAAGAAATGTTTTCGTTTGAATCAAAGGTACTAAATTTAGGTGGTGGCTTTGGTATACGTTATACAAGTGAAGACGAGCCAATTCCTGCTTCTCAATATGTAAAAGAAATTATCGAAGAAGTAAAGAAGCAGGCCGAGGAGTTCTCAATGACTATGCCAGAAATTTGGATTGAACCAGGTCGTTCCCTTGTTGGTGATGCAGGGACTACGCTTTATAAAATTGGTTCAAAGAAGGATGTTCCCAATGTTCGTAAATATTTGGCTGTAGATGGTGGGATGAGTGATAATATTCGTCCAGCATTGTATGAGGCAAAATATGAAGCGATCCTAGCGAATAAGCCACTTCAGCCAGTTGAAGAGACAGTTTCTATTGCAGGGAAATGCTGTGAATCGGGAGATATGCTGATTTGGGATTTGCCGTTACCTAAGACGGACAGTGACGATATACTAGCAGTTTTCTGTACCGGAGCTTATGGGTATTCGATGGCAAATAACTATAACCGTATTCCAAGGCCACCAGTGGTCTTTGTTGAAAATGGAAAAGCGGTATTAGTTGTTCGTAGGGAGACGTTTGAAGATATTGTTAAACAAGATTTGCCATTTGTCCAGCGAGTAAAAAGCTAATTTAGAAGCTGTCGCGATTGTGACAGCTTTTTACAGTACATAGATCTTTTGGAGGTATTTGTGAAAAAAAATAATGCACTTTTATTTATTTTCATTTTACTTATTTCGCTCATTTGGGGCGGATATTATTGGTTATTCTTATCACCGGGGCTGTAAAGAAAAAAAGACTCACTTTATGATACAAAAGTTGTTGAATCTGAAAATACATTGAAGAAATGTAGAGAATCTTGTATGATAATATCGTATTGAGGAATATACATTGAAACAAAAAGAAATAATTGACATATAATACAAATGTATTTAAAGGAAATTTAACTCCTTAAAAGCTCAGGATATGATGAGGGATCACTTATGTTAATTCGCTACAAAAAAGCTTTTGAAAAGATTGCGATGGGCTTATTGTCATTTATGCCTAATGAAAAAGACCTGAAAAAGCTACAGCAAACAATGAAGCAGTATGACCAATCTGAAGATTGGCAATTGTTCCTTTGGAAAGAAGAAGATATTATTGGATTAATTGGGGTAGTGACAGTGTCAGAGGACATGCTAGAAATTCAACATATTTCAGTGAATCCTTCGCATCGGCACCAAGGAATCGGAAAAACGATGATCAAGGCATTAAAAGAGTTTTTCCCTGGAAAAGAGATTCGAGCAAATGAAGAAACTTCCGCTTTCTTTGAAAAATGCGACTCTCTTTTATCATAAATAGAAGAAGGAAACAGTGATTAGTCACTGCTTCCTTTTTTTTGATTTAATGCGTGCAACCTGCTCTTTATGACTTCTGAACGATCTCTCATCGAGTGACGATGAATAATTTCCCTGTTTGATAAATCACTATCAACGCCCCAAATAAGACCAGCTTTTTCTGCTTGACGCTCGCAAACGCTTAATAATGAGGAATCGGTAATAGGAAGGTTCATGCTTTTATAAGGAAGTGTAAGTTCTATCTCTTCTTTTTTTCTTAAAATGGCCTCAAGTAACTTATCTTCATCAATGCCGAATTCTTTAATGGACTGTTTATGGGTGGTTAATATCGATAATGCTTTTTGAATCGTACGCAAAGCTCCAGTAAAATTCCCTCGACGGTGGTGATATTGACTGACTGCCAGTTGAATCCATCCAACTAAAATAGATTCCTTATTTCGCGCATCTACATCCTTCCAGTGCTCTTCTAGAATCTCATGACATTCAAAATAATCTCTGTCAGTATGAAAATGAACTAAGTATTTAATAAAATCTGTTGTAAACATAGATACGCTCCTTTCAATACTTAATTTTACCATATATACTAGCTATACTCTTTTGACGTTGCTTCGTATATGAAGAATGAGGAACAAACTTTCAGAAAGAATCTTGGATTAACGCAATCTTTCCTCTATACTAAGTATAGTTATTTTAAGAAATTAAGAAAGAAATTTTGGTGGAATTATGCATTATAATGTGAAGATCGATGCATTTGAGGGACCGTTAGATTTATTATTGCACCTCATTAATCGACTAGAAATTGATATTTATGATATACCGGTAGCACAAATTACAGAGCAATATTTACTATATATCCACGCAATGAAGGAGCTACAGCTAGATGTAGCAAGTGAGTATTTGGTCATGGCTGCTACTTTGCTAGCCATTAAAAGTAAGATGCTACTTCCAAAACATGAGGAAGAGCTTGAAGATGATATGGAATTTAGTTACGAAGATGACCCGAGAGAAGAACTAATTGAAAAACTAATGGAATACAAAAAATATAAAGAAGCAGCTGACGATTTAAAGGCTTTAGAGCAGGAGCGAGGTCTAATGTTCACGAAGCCCCCAAGCGATCTTTCTGATTATTCGAAAGAGGAGGAAATAGACAGACGTCATCTCGACGTATCGTTGTACGATATGCTAGGTGCTTTTCAAAAGCTTATGCGAAGAAAAAGGCTTCAAAAACCGTTATCTACTAAGATTGCAAGACAAGAAATTCCTATTGAAAAACGAATGGATGAAATCATGGGTAAGCTACGAAAAGTGAAGGGAAGAGTTAGCTTTTATGATTTATTCCCAATCCAGGAGAAGGATCATATTGTCGTAACTTTTCTTTCCATACTAGAGCTAATGAAAAGGAAAGAAATATTTGTAGAGCAAGAAAGCAATTTTTCTGAGATTTTTGTCATTGCGAAGGGAGTATAACATTGTCATTGGATATTATTAATTGGAATGGAATAGTGGAAAGTCTATTGTTTGCAGCAGGGGATGAAGGCTTGACAATTAAGCAAATTTCAACGGTTCTTGAAATAGAAGAGGTCGAAGCAGAACGAATTGTCAGGGATTTAATGGACGAGCTTTCTAAAAATGAAAACCGAGGAATTGCGGTTGTTCAATTGGCTGGTACATATCAGCTTGCAACAAAAAAGGAGAATTCCATTTACTTAAAGAAACTGGTTGAATCTCCAAGTACTTCAACCCTTTCACAGGCTGCATTAGAGACGCTGGCTATTATCGCTTATAAGCAGCCAATTACTAGAGCAGAAATAGAAGAAATTCGGGGAGTGAAGACCGAGCGACCACTGCAAACATTGGTTGGTAAAGTGCTTGTAAAGGAAGTTGGAAGAGCGGAAGGAACTGGAAGGGCAATCCTTTATGGAACAACAAAAGAATTCTTAGATTATTTTGGTTTAAGGAGTATAGAGGAGCTTCCTCCATTGCCAGAGAAAGTCGATGATGAGTTTGTGCAAGAAGAAGCAGACTTATTTTTTGAGAAATTTCAAGAAAATCTGGAATCATAGGTTTTCTTAAGCATATATTCATTATTTGTGATAAAATATAATTAATTTTCAGGGAAATGCTTCTAATTAGGGGCATTTTTAACACAATTTGCACCTGCCTCATGAAGAGGTAAGAAAGGGATGTATGAACGTGTTAATTAAAAGCTGTGTAGGGTATGAGCTGGAAAAAGAGAAATCTAACACTTCGGAGGATTTTTTCAACCAAAGCGTAGTAACTTTTGAAGAAGAGAATACGGAGAAAACGCTCGCCGTTCTTTATGTCCGTTTCTTTGAGGAAAAGTTGAATGAGTTTACTCCTTTTTCAGCGAATCCGATCTTTCAAGAGGATGGACTAGATATTCATTTAATGGATATAGTTGCTCTCGTATTATTAATTAAAAATCCAGGTTTTAGACATCGAAAAAGAGTGTATATCAATAATCAGAATGAATTTGCTGCTTATTTTCAAGATATAAATTTTGATAAGATTATTGAAGTTGTTAAAAAGGTAAAAAGTAATCAGGCTTGCCGGCTTTCTTCTCTGTTGGAATTTACCGTGCAAGCATAAAAGTAGTTATCCAATAAACCAAACATTCAGAGTTATTACAAAGGGCAGGGGTGTAGACAATGGGTAATTCAATGGTGAAAGTTCAAGTAATGGACGTAAAGTCTTTTTTAACAAATACAGTAAATAGTTTAGAGTCTTTCTTAAACAATACAACAATTGATGGACTATTGTCCGAAAAACAAGGCGACAAAGAATACTATAAACGAATCTTAGGTAATTTAAGAAAGCTGCTTGTATATTGTGAAGAGGGATTAGATGCTTGTGCGGTGATTTTACAGTCAGAGTCTTTTCCAAAAGGTGCAGCTGAAAAGACGCTTTATAGTATTTATCATAAATGTATTGAAGAATTTTTTTCACCAAAAAATGATGTATGGTACGAAGATAGTCGATCCGCTTATACGGGTAAGAACTCAATAAAATTTCAAGAAGACGTTCCAGACAGTGTTCTTCAGTTGCTCAAAGGGTTTGAAGGGGAATTCCAAAAGATACGTGAAGAGCTAGAGTATTATGAAACGGATTATCGAACAAAAATGACACAATCAAAATAACGACCAATAGGTCGTTATTTTTTTGTATTTAATTGTTAATGGTGTCAAGTGGGCAATTCCCTCATATGCTTTAAGGTAAACCCAATTGTTCTGAGGTGATGAAAATGAATCGGTTTGAACAGTATGTTAAGGACGTTATCAGCTACAACGAAGAACTTAAACGATTTCTAGAGCAAGAACATGTCCCGGAAGAAGATGGATTATGGAGTAAACTCGATCATTTTAGTGAGATTATGGATCATATTACGCGGAGCGGTGATTTAACACAGGAAGAATTTACGACAGTTCAAGAAAAGGTTGAAGAATTACATGATGAAATGGAAGCCTATTTTTCAAAAAGGCAACAGATAGGATCCATTTATTTGCAGGAACCTTCGTTAAAAGCAGGAGAGCATGTTTTACCAAAATTGCCTTACAGGTATGATGCATTGGAACCTTATATTTCAGAAAAAATTATGGAATTACATCACAGTAAGCACCATCAATCCTATGTTGATGGGTTGAATAAAGCGGAGATCAAACTTAAGGAAGCTCGAGAAAAGAGTGATTATTCGTTAGTAAAGCATTGGTCAAGAGAGCTAGCCTTCCATGGATCGGGACATTATTTACACAGTCTTTTTTGGGAAACGATGAAGCCTAATGGTGGGGGGCAGCCGACTGGGAAGCTGCTTGAGGAGATCAACAAATATTTTGGCAATTTTAATGCATTTAAAAAGCATTTTACTGAAGCAGCAAAAGCGGTAGAAGGAAGTGGATGGGCCATTTTAGTTTGGTCACCAAGATCACGCCATCTAGAAATCCTTCAATCAGAAAAACATATGAATTTGACGCAATGGGATACCATTCCACTCCTGCCGCTAGATGTATGGGAACACGCATATTATTTGCAATATAATAATAATCGATCCGATTATGTCTCCAATTGGTGGAACGTAGTGAATTGGAGAAAAGTAGAGGAGAGACTTTCACAAGCATCACAAATAAAATGGAAGATGTTGTAAGTTAAAGAGTTCACCGCTTTTATGCTGGTGGACTCTTTTTGGCATATTCACTTTTATCAAGCATAAACTTGTACAAACATAACTAGGAGACGAGGGTTGAAGAATGGCTAGAAGTAAAAAGGTATTTGTGTTAATAATAATCACCTTTTTGATTCTTTTTCATATTCCAGTGAGTGCCAATACGAATATCAATGTTAGCTCACAATATGCTGTTCTGATTGAACAAAGCTCAGGGAGAGTATTATTTGAAAAGGGTGCACATGAAAAAAGGCGAATCGCCAGTATCACAAAGATTATGACAGCTGTCCTTGCCATCGAGTCAGGAAAACTAAATGAGATGGTAAAAGTCAGTAAACAAGCGACTAGAGCAGAAGGATCTTCCTTATATCTGAAAGAGAACGAAGAAATCAAGCTAGAAGATTTAGTGTACGGTTTAATGCTTCGCTCTGGCAATGACGCTGCGGTTGCGATTGCTGAGTATATCGGAGGCAGTGTGGAGGGGTTTGCTTTCTTAATGAATCAAAAAGCAGATGAGATCGGGATGTTACATTCTCACTTTACCAACCCACATGGCTTAGATGATTCAAATGATCATTACTCCACAGCATATGACATGGCTATTTTAACAAGGTATGCAATGATGAATGATACGTATAAATTGATTGCAGGAACGGAAGTACACAGAGCCCCTAATCCTACAGAAAGCTGGGACCGGGTATGGCGTAACAAGAATCGTTTGCTAACAGAGTTATATGACTATAGTACAGGTGGGAAAACAGGCTTTACAAAGCTAGCAAAACGCACATTAGTGTCCACTGCAACGAAAGATGGAATGGATTTAATCGCTGTTACATTGAACGGGCCAGACGATTGGAATGATCATATTAATATGTTTGAGACAGCTTTTAAGACGTATGAAATGGTACAAGTTGTTGAAAAGGGGTTCATCTCTGGAATTCAATCAGACAAGTACAAGAATAAAGCAATAGTGAAACACGACTTTCAGTACCCTGTATTAGAAACAGAAAAAGATGAATTTGAGCTTGAGTATAAATTAAAACAACTTAAGGGAGAAAGAAGTATTCCTGAAGTAATAGGTGAATTAATCATTACATTTGATAATCAACCAATCAAAACGATGCCAATTTATTATAACAATGAAAAAGAAGAAACGAGCTTTTTTGAGTCTTTTAAGAAAGTATTTACTACGATGATAGGCGTGAAAGCTAATGGTTAATATTATATGGGTTTGCTTAACCGTAATTGGAATTGTATTTGCAATGGTTAATGGAACGATGTCTGAGGTAAACGAAGCTATATTTAGTGGAGCTAAGGAAGCAGTTACACTATGTATTGGTCTCATTAGTATTCTGGTGTTCTGGCTTGGAATGATGAGGATAGCGGAAGATGCAGGGCTATTAAATAAATTATCAAATTTATTTAGGCCTATCGTTACGAGATTGTTTCCAGAAATACCTCATAATCATCCAGCAATGGGATATATCCTTTCAAATATGATGGCAAATATGTTTGGACTAGGAAATGCAGCTACTCCTCTTGGTATTAAAGCAATGGAAGAAATGAAAAAAATAAACGGAGGTAAAAGTGAAGCAAGCCGCTCTATGATTACATTTCTGGCCATTAATACTTCAAGTATCACGCTCATTCCAACGACAGTAATCGCTATTCGGATGAATTATAATTCAGCCTCTCCTACGGATATAGTCGGTCCAACCTTGATTGCAACTATTTGTTCCTCCATAGGTGCAATCCTCATTGATCGTTTTTATTACTACCGAAGAAGCCGTAAAGGATGATGTAGAAAATGGGTATCGTTACAGCTATTTCATTATGGTTTATCCCCGTATTGATTGCTGTTATTCTCTTATATGGAACGTATAAACAAGTTCCTACATATGAAAGCTTTGTTGAAGGCGGGAAAGAAGGTATAAAGATAGCCGTCTCAATCATTCCCTTTTTAGTTGGAATGCTTGTAGCTATTTCTGTTTTTCGTGCATCAGGTGCGTTGGAGTACTTTATGGGTTTTCTAAAACCGGTACTCGAAGCAATCGGTGTACCTCCTGAGATAGCGCCGCTAGCCATAATCCGGCCAATCTCTGGGACCGCTGCACTGGGGATGACGAGTGATTTAATGGCACAGCATGGACCTGACTCGTATATTGGTAGACTAGCCGCTACTTTACAAGGAAGTACGGATACTACCTTCTATGTGTTAACCGTTTACTTTGGTGCTGTTGGAATTAAAAAAATGGGGGATGCCCTAAAAGTTGGGCTTCTCGCTGATTTAGTAGGAATTATCGCTGCTATTGTGGTAGTTACAATCGTATTTGGCTATTAATTAATAGAGGATACTCTTCACATTATGTGGGGAGTATCTTTTTTTTTACAACTGTTATTTCGTACAGGTTACTTTGAAATCATGAAAATATATGTCATAATGCTAGAGGAGTAAACACTACAGGAAACACACAATATGAGGTGACATAGATGGAAAGATTGCAGAAAGTAATTGCACACGCAGGGATTGCGTCAAGAAGAAAAGCAGAACAACTAATTGAAGAAGGACATGTTAGAGTGAATGGTAAGGTTGTAAAGGAGCTAGGAATAAAGGTTTCTTCCTCAGATAAAGTCGAAGTTGATGGAATTCCGCTAGAAAGAGAAGAGCCGATCTACTTTATGCTTTATAAACCTAGGGGAGTGATCTCAAGTGTTAACGATGATAAAGGGAGAAAAGTAGTAACAGATTTCTTCCCGATGATTGAACAACGAATTTATCCGGTTGGAAGATTAGATTATGATACATCTGGTTTATTAATTTTAACGAATGATGGCGAATTTGCTAATACACTTATGCATCCAAGTAACCAAATCGACAAAGTGTATTTGGCAAAGGTAAAAGGCATTCCTACTAAAGAAGCATTGAAGGCTCTCGAAAGAGGGGTTCGTCTAGAGGATGGGAAAACCGCTCCAGCAAAAGTGAAAATGCAAACGGTCGACAAGAAAAAACAAACAGCGATTGTTGAGATTACCATTCATGAAGGAAGAAACAGACAGGTTAGAAGAATGTTTGAAGCTGTAGGCAATCCAGTTCTCAAACTAAAAAGAGAGCGCTATGGGTTTCTAAACCTCCAAGGATTAAAAGTGGGCGATGCTCGAGAACTTTCTCCTCATGAAGTAAAACAATTACGTGCACTTGCACTAAAAAAATAAAAAAAGTTCATAGAAGTGTCACAGTCTTTTGATAGCGATAACAATATGAGTATGTTGAAAAATGATATAATAAAGCAAATTGTGCAATTTTGACTGTTAATGGGGGAGGAACCATATGAAAAAGCAGAGGCTGCTAATAAGAACGGTCATATTACTGCTTCTTGGCGCTGCGGTTGCCTATACACTATACGCCAATTTTACTAAGGATGAGGTACAAAAGGTTGAGGTAGGGAAAAAAGCACCTGACTTTGTCCTTTCCGATCTTGATGGGGAAAAACATCAGCTTTCCGATTATGAAGGAGAAGGTGTGCTGTTAAACTTTTGGGCAACTTGGTGTAAGCCTTGTGAGAAAGAAATGCCGTTTTTGAATAACCAATATCAAGCATATAAAGATCAAGGGGTACATGTGATAGCAGTAAACGTTGGGGAATCTAATGTTGCTGTTTCTGATTTTTCTAAACGATATGATTTGCAATTTCCAATTGTAACTGACAAAGACAGTCAAGTGATGACAGCTTATGGTGTAGATCCCCTTCCTATCACGTTTTTAATTGATAAACAAGGAAATGTGGTAGAGATACATAAAGGGCAGATCGTTGCAGAGGCTGATGTTACAGAGATGATGGAGAAGATAAAACCATAGGGTATGAGGAGATTTTGCAATGAATCAAGTTAAATGTGATTGTGGTCATGTTAATCCACATGGCACAATCCTCTGTGAGGCATGTGGGAAGATCATAGAGGATGGAACTCAAATTACAGCAGAACCCGTAATAGACATGCGGTATGAAGGAAGTGCAAGAAGGTCACAAACATATAATAAGTCAATGATTGATAAAGTTTGGAACTTTTTTTCATCGGTAAAAGTAGGGGTATGGCTAATTATTGTGACACTTATTGCATCTTCGTTAGGAACCATTTTACCTCAAGAGATGTATATACCAAACATAATGCCTGTCGCAGATTATTATGAGGATCAATACGGTTGGTTTGGCCGATTGTATTATGATCTTGGCTTCCATAATTTATATAGTTCATGGTGGTATCTGTTATTAATTGCAGCCATTGGTGTTTCACTCGTTATCTGTAGTCTTGACCGCGTGGTGCCCTTGTATAGAGCATTAAAGAAACAAAGGGTCATTCGACATGAGAGCTTTTTGCAAAGACAAAGAATCTATGGAGTTACTGCTGGCTCGGTAAGCGATCAATCTATTGAATCAGTTAAAGAACAGTTAAAAAAGAAAAGATATAATATTCGTGAAGATAATGGAAATGTTTTAGCTGAAAAAGGTCGATTCTCTCGATGGGGTCCTTATGTCAATCACGTTGGTTTAATCATCTTTCTCATAGGTAGTATGCTCAGATTTGTACCAGGAATGTACATAGATGAAATTCTTTGGGTACGAGAAGGGGAAACAAAAGTGATTCCCGAGACAGATGGGCAGTATTACTTAAAGAATGTAGATTTCAAGTTAGAGGTGTATGACAAGGAAACCGATAATGAAGCTTTTGGGGATGCATTAGATAATGCAGGAATGGTTGCAAAAAACTATCAATCTGATGTCATTCTTTATAAGACAAAGGGGAACACAGTAGCAGGTGAGGAACCTGAGCTAGAGGAAGTAGAATCTAGTAGTATTCGAGTGAATGAACCGTTAAAGTTTGAAAAATTTGCGCTTTATCAAGTGAATTATAAACTTGATGAATTGTCTAAAATGTCATTCTTACTAACAAATAAGAGCACTGGTGAAACATTCGGTGATATTACAGTGAATCTAAATGATCCTGAAAAATCGTATGAGCTTGGTAACGGTTACTCTGTGCAACTGATGAGTTACTTTCCTGATTTTGAATTTGGTGAAGATGGTAATCCCACTACAAAGTCCAGAGTTCCAAACAACCCAGCCTTCGTATTTAAAATGTTTTCACCAGAGAAACCTGAGGGGGAAGTTAGTTTTGTTGCTATTCAGCAAACGATTGAACCTTTAGGTGATAATGAATATAAGATGGCGTTTAATGGAATTGAAACGAAGGATGTTACCGGACTAACCGTACGTAAAGATTTGACTCTTTGGATCATTGGATTGGGTGGGTTAATCTTCATGATTGGTGTGGTTCAGGGCGCATATTGGAACCATCGTCGTATATGGATTCAGCGTAAAGGAGACGAGGTTTGGGTAGCAGCACATACGAACAAAAACTGGTTTGGACTGAAAAAAGAAATACAGCTGGTTTTAGCGGGAACAGAAATAAAAGAACCGTTGGACCAATTGAAGGAAAACCAGGTGGATGAGGGGGAAAAAGATTGATCACTCTTAGTGAAAATCTATTATATATTGCGTTTGTACTATATTTGCTTTCTATTCCTTTTTTTGGAGGAGCGATTAAGCAAAAGAAAAACTTAGATCATCAACAAAATAGTAGCAAGTGGTCAACCATTGGGATTATCATTTCTATTCTAGGATTTGCCGCACAGCTCGGTTTCTTTTTTACAAGATGGTCCATTGCAGGACATGCACCAGTAAGTAATCTATTTGAATTTACCACCTTTTTTGGAATGTGTTTAGTTGGTGCTTTTATCATCATCTATTTTATTTATAAGACACCTTTATTAGGATTATTTACAATGCCGATTGCCCTATTGGTAATTGCTTTTGCAAGTATGTTCCCAACAGACATTTCTCCACTAATTCCAGCTTTACAAAGTGATTGGCTTCATATTCATGTAACAACTGTGGCATTAGGTGAAGCTATATTAGCAGTTAGCTTTGGAGCCGCATTAATTTATTTAGTAAAAGTAATTGATCAAACGAAAAATAGTAAAAGTACTACCTGGTTAGAGGTAGTTATGTATGGATTAATCGCTACATTAGGATTTGTCATCGTTGTATCAGCATTTTCCTTTGCTGATTATAAAGCAGAATTTAATTGGATTGATAAAAATGACAATGAAGCGAAAGTGGAGTATCATTTGCCAGCTCTAGTTGGTCCAAATCAAGGCGAACTTCTAACAGACGGAAAAATGGAACCATTTGTATCAGTACCAGGCATTATCAATGCGAAAAAGCTGAATACGGTCATTTGGTCATTTGGTGCAGGTATCCTCCTATACGGTCTTTTGCGCTTAGTTTTAAGAAAAAGAATTGGGGCAGCATTGAAACCATTTACGAAAAATATTAATCTAGACTTAGTAGATGAAATCAGTTACCGTTCAGTGTTAATTGGGTTTCCAGTGTTTACATTAGGGGGACTTGTTTTTGCAATGATCTGGGCACAGATCGCTTGGACCCGTTTTTGGGGTTGGGACCCTAAAGAGGTTTGGGCACTCATCACTTGGCTTTTTTATGCAGCATTTTTACATCTACGACTATCTAAAGGATGGCATGGCGAAAAATCTGCCTGGTTAGCTGTTATTGGATTTATTATTATTATGTTTAATTTAGTTGCTGTCAATCTTGTGATTGCAGGGCTTCATTCTTACGCAGGATCCTAAACTAAAGAGTTCGGATAGCCCTTCACTTTTCGTGAGGGCTGTTTTCTAAACACACTTTGGTAATTAAAAGCTAGGGGGATTTTCAAATGGAAAAGGAAGTTAAGATTCTAGTTGTAGATGATGAGGAAAGAATTCGCCGTTTATTGAAAATGTACTTAGAGCGTGAAAATTATATGATTGATGAAGCAGAAGACGGGAATGAAGCATTGACGAAGGCGGTAAGCAATGACTATGATGTTATTCTTCTTGATTTAATGATGCCAGGTAAGGATGGTATTGAGGTTTGTCGTGAACTACGTGAAAAGAAGGCTACTCCAGTTATTATGCTTACGGCAAAAGGAGAAGAAGTGAATCGTGTCCAAGGTTTTGAAGTGGGGACAGACGACTATATTGTCAAACCATTTAGCCCAAGAGAAGTCGTATTACGAGTAAAAGCACTTCTTCGTCGTTCTTCTAGCACGAGCTATCTACACACAGAAACAACGGCTAAAGATGTGATTGTTTTCCCTCATTTAACCATTGATAATGATGCACACCGTGTTTTAGCAGATGGAAAAGAAGTGGGCCTAACACCAAAAGAATATGAGTTATTATATTTCTTAGCTAAATCCCCAGATAAGGTGTTTGATCGTGAACAATTACTTAAAGAGGTTTGGCATTATGAGTTTTTTGGAGACTTACGAACGGTTGATACCCATGTAAAACGTTTGCGAGAAAAGTTAAACAAAGTATCTGAGCAAGCGGCAAGAATGATTGTGACTGTATGGGGTGTTGGCTATAAGTTCGAAGTAGTCAATGAATAATGTTTTGGCGTAGTGTTGTAGGGAAACTATGGTTCACTATTCTCCTGCTCGTCTCATTTGTGCTTTTTATCTTAACGGTATTGTTACTTGAGTTTTTCGAGAATTATCATATAAACGAAACAGAGGGAAATTTGACCAATCTTGCTTCAAATATGGCTCATTTTGTTGAGGATCAGGAACTAGAGATTGGTTTGCAGATTTCATGGGAGCTACTAGACGATGTTACAGGGGCCATGGTGATAAAAAATGAGGATGAATCGTTCTATTCACCAGATATCCCAGAATCCTTAGAATTGCCGGTAAGTTTCTTTTTAAAAGATACAGAGTTATCCAAAGTTTTGGAACAGCAGGAAATAGCAAAAAAAATAGTTGAGATTCCTTTTACTGAAACACAAGAAGACTCAAGTATCTTAATTATTGGGGTACCGATTGCAAATCTAGACGGAGAAAACGGTGCGGTTTATATTTTTCAATCATTACAGGCTCTTCAAGAAACCACTGAATCAACAACGAAGTTTATTCTCTTAGCTGCTGGAATTGCGATCATATTAACTACTATCTTTGCTTTCTTCTTATTAACACGTATCACAGCTCCGCTACGAAAAATGAGGGAGGCTGTTGTTGAGGCGGCAAGAGGAAAGTTCGATACGAAGGTTCCTATTCTTACAAGGGATGAAATAGGAGAGCTAGCCACTGCTTTCAATCAGATGGGAAGGCAATTAAAGTTTAATATGAATGCCTTAAGTCAGGAAAAAGAACAATTATCTAGTATTTTAAGTAGTATGGCTGATGGAGTAATTACGTTTAATAGGGATGGAACAATATTAATTACAAACCCACCTGCTGAACGCTTTTTACAGCACTGGTATTTTACACTTGAAGGAAAATCGGTTCAGGCAGAAGCGGTTCCTCAGGATGTCATGGAGCTTTTTCAATGGGCCGTAGACATGGAACAGGAGCAAGTAGGGGAATTTTCCGTTCAAGGTCGTCATTGGGTAGTCATAGTTAGTCCTCTATATAACAATACATTCATACGTGGTGCAGTGGCTGTCGTTCGAGATATGACGGAAGAGAGACAGCTTGACAAGCTTAGGAAAGATTTTATTGCGAATGTATCACACGAACTGCGAACGCCTATTTCTATGCTTCAGGGATATAGTGAGGCCATTGTGGATGATATTGCTGAGACAACAGAGGAAAAGAAAGAAATGGCACGAGTGATTTACGATGAATCTCTAAGAATGGGTCGTCTAGTGAACGAACTGTTAGATCTTGCCCGCATGGAGGCTGGACATATTCAATTAACTACTGATCTAGTTGAAATCGACTCCTATATTCAGCGGATCATTCGTAAGTTTCAAGGGCTTGCAAAAGAAAAGGGAATTCAGCTACTTTACGAGCATGATCTAAAATACTCTAATATTGTGATGGATCCAGACCGTATTGAGCAGGTTCTAACTAATCTTATTGATAATGCGATTCGACATACACCAGAAGGAGGAACGGTTAAGTTAATTGCAAAAATCGATGATCAAAATTTTCATGTGGAAGTAAGTGATTCGGGTTCTGGAATTTCTGAAGAAGATCTCCCGTTTGTGTTCGAGCGTTTTTATAAAGCAGATAAAGCAAGAACAAGAGGAAGATCTGGTACCGGATTAGGATTGGCAATTGCCCGGAATATTATTCAAGCCCATAAAGGCGATATTACGGTGCAAAGCAAATTAAACCATGGAACGACATTTAGCTTTCAAATTCCTCGAATAAGTGGATAATTTGCTAAAGAATGCCGAAAATTCTTGATTCACGGGAAACATGCTTTTTTGAATAGTATGTGATGGGAAGGATTTAAGTAAATAAATCCTTCCTTTTTATTTAGATAGATCATATATTTAAAGTGTAACTTTTATTACATAAAGAACGACTAATTAGATGAACGGGGAGGGGAACCCGGTGAACTCGATTTTTGACGAGTTATACGAAAAATATCATCAAGACGTATTTCAGTTTTTGTTTTATATGGTGAAGAATCGAGAGCAAGCTGAGGATCTTGCTCAAGAGGTATATATAAGAGTTTTGAAGGCGTATAAAAACTTTGAAGGAAAAAGTAGTGAAAAGACATGGCTTTTCTCTATTGCAAGAAATGTAGCGATTGATTCATTTAGAAAACAAAAAGGATGGAAGCAAAGAATCATTGAGAAATTTGATTGGTCAACGCAGCAAGTGAAGGATATGGATCCAATTCCGGAAGAGATTGCGATGCAAAGGGAAGAATATCAGTATATTTATCAATGCTTAGATCATTGTACAATTGATCAACGTATCGTAATTATTATGAGGTATATTCAGGAACTTTCAATTGCCGAAACCGCAGAAGCTTTGAACTGGACCGAAAGTAAAGTGAAAACTACTCAACACCGTGCGTTAAAGGTTCTGAAAAAGGAAATGCAACAACTATTAGAAAAGGAGGGGAATCGATGAAAAAGATAAGTGATGAACAACTAGAAGAATGGTTACGCGAACTGCCAAAGCTTAAAGATCATCGTGATCCTCATGACATATACGAAAATATTTCAAAAAAGCTAGAGGAACGACCGCGGAAAACGTGGATTATTCCTTCGTTTGCAACCGCAGCAGCTGTGTTTTTAGTTGCTATTCTCTCCTTTAATTTATTTGATGGAGCAAGCTCCAACCATTCAGCAGATAAAAGCCTGAAAGAGGAAGCTGCAACTGAACAAAATACTTTGCAAAAAGAAGAAGCTAGTGTCGATAATGAAGCAAGGATGGACGTAGGTAACGAAGAAAACTCTACTGAAATGAATGATATTACATTTCAGGCGACCGAAGACTCAACAACTGCCGTATATGCTGAGGATTTAGGAGCAATGCAGGTTTTTACATTAGCTGTTCCGGACAGCGAAGGACAAAATATAATTCCTGTAAGTTTATTAGTTGAAACAACAGATTCATCGGATAAACTTAGTCAATTAGAGGAAGCAATGGTAAGCATGGACGAGGAAAAATGGGGACTATTTAATTATTATCCATTAGAGGCGGATTTAGCAGTAGATGAAGCAAGTGGTACATTACATGTCGATGTAGCTGCAGATCATCAATATCAATTTGGAAGTGCTTCACAAGTTGTATTTGAAAATGCGATCCAACAACTGTTGAATTCTCTACAATTAAATCAAGCAATATTTACAACGAATAAGACTGAAAAAGGTATAACCTTAAGCAATGACGTATTAACTTCTATTACCAAATCAGAACTGAAAAATCGTCCTTACTATCTTTTTAACTCAAATGAAATACCGTACCTTGTTCCATATTCAGAATCATATTCTACAATTGAAGAAGCCTTTAATGCAATGAAAACAAGTATTGATACACATAAACTAAGAGCACCATTATTGGTTGATCAAATCCATTCAGTTGCTATAGATGAAACCAATAAAAGTGTAAACATTACGTTAAACCAAGGGATAAACATTGAGGATACACCTGAAACCTCACAATCAATTGAAGCCATTCTTTTGACCGTAAAGAGCTTTGGGTATGAAAAAGTGAAATTTAATAATGCACCGATTGAATATGTTGGAAGGTTTTCATTAAAAGATGAAATCGAAGTACCCATTGCAGCAAACAAAAAATTTATCGACTAAAGATATAGAAAAAGATCAGCAATGTTGCTGATCTTTTTCTATATTTTATGAATAAAAGAAAACACTTCGTCCAAATAATAACAAATGTGTTTTTATTAATCGCTCACTTTTTAATAGTGACGATATATAAAAGGAGGCTGCTTCCTTAGTTGTACTTTTTAGATAGAGGTCATTTTTTTAGACATGCTGTCATAGAGTGAGAAAGGAGAGTACAATAACAAGGAGGAAAAAAATGCGAGACTACATAAAACGTTTTTTGATTGCGGGTTTAATGGCATTATGTGTCACATTGCTATTTCTCGGAGGAAAACACTCTCAAGCAAGTATGAATATTAGTCAGGAGACAGCTGACTGGATTTGGCCGGCTGATGGTATGATCACCGATACATATGGAACAAGAAAAGGAAGCCATAAAGGAATCGACATAGCATCTTCACTGGGTACACCCATTTACTCCGTTGATGGCGGAGTCGTAACTAAATCTTACTATTCGAGTTCATATGGACATGTTATATTCGTAAAACATCAAAATAATATAGAAACGGTGTATGCTCATTTAAAAGCTAGATTCGTAAATGCTGGAGATACGGTAACAGCAGGTCAACAGCTTGGTGAAATGGGAAGTACAGGTGATTCGTCAGGTGTGCACTTGCACTTTGAAGTGCATCTCAACGAATGGACAGTTGATAAAAGAAATGCAGTTAATCCGGTATTAGCATTAGGTGAGGTAAAAGTGGGACAAGAAGTAGCAGCATTACAAAAAGAGAAAAAAGACTCTAGCGTATTAGAGGCAGTTGCAAAAACTAGACTTTATGAAGGACATGGGAAAACTTATAATGAAAATGATGAGCAGGAAAGTGTTGTATTATCCGCGGAAAAAGTTGAATCAACCATTAAACATACCGTACAAATCGGGGAAACTCTTTCGTCAATAGCTCAAAAATACAATATAAATGTAAATGCCATTAAATCAGCGAATCATCTTACAAGCGATACCATAGTTGTTAATCAAACGCTAACCATTGATGGATCATATACAAATAAATACGTTGTACAAGAAGGCGATACACTAGAAGAAATTTCTCATAAAACAGGAAGGTCTGTTGAACAGCTAAAACAGGTCAATCAGCTGCAAAATGATATCATCGTGCCAAAGCAAGTATTGCAATTAGAATAATAGGAATTGTCATTGCGATAGCCTCTAAATCGTTATATAATAGAAAGAAAATTCTAAAAGAGGCTGGTTGGATGTTAACAGATTATCATAATCATTTGGAAACAGGGACATTAACGTTAGATTATTTAAAGAAATTTACGGATGAGGCAAAGGCGAAGGGAATTGGGCAATTTGGTATCTCTGAGCATGCTTATCATTTCTATCAAACAGCAAATATTCTGCAAAATCCATGGGTAAATGAACGTAGATACTATGATATGAAGGACTATGTGAATTTATTTCATGAGGCATGGAGTTATGAGATTGATGTTAAAATGTCGATTGAAATGGACTACACTCCTGGAAAACATGCCGAGATGGAAGCTTTTATTAAGAGCTATGATTTTGATTATGTAATTGGTTCGATTCATTGGGTAGATGACTTTGGAATAGATTTAAAGGAATATATTCATGAATGGGAAAAGCGTGATCTGCATGAAGTCTATCGAAATTATTTTCAACAGGTCGTTACATTAGCAGAGTCAAATCTATTTGATATTGTCGGTCATTTGGATTTAGTGAAAATCTTTAAGTACATACCGAAGGAAGAAGAATTTTTACTAGAGCAATATGATAAGGCTACAACAGCACTAGCGAACTCGAAAACATGTGTAGAAATTAGCACAGCGGGGTTACGTAAGCCAATTGGTGAATTGTATCCTGACAAACGATTATTGCAGATGTGTTACGATAAGAAGATACCAATTGTATTGTCATCAGATGCCCATTTTCCAGAGCATGTAGGTGCTGATTATGACAAGGCGCTTGTACTTGCAAAAGAGGTAGGATATAAAGAAATTATGACGTTCTCAAAGGGAGAACGTAAAATACATCCACTAGGATAAGAAAAAGATCGGAGGAATAAACCTCCGATCTTTTTTATAGGTTGATTCGGTTAATCGACACGATATCTTCAACTGCTTCTAGAGTAGATATCTGTTGGTCGTCTAATGGCTTATCAAATGATAGAACCATGATAGCTTCTCCACCTGCTTGCTTTCTTCCCACTTGCATGGTTGCAATATTTATCTCTTGATCACCAAGGATTTTACCCACTCTACCAACGACACCTGGGCGGTCCATATGCTGAATATAAAGCATATTTCCTTCAGGAAGGAAGTCGATAACAAAGTCATTTAAGTACACAATTCTTGGTCCATAATGGTCAATAAAGGTACCTCTTACCGTAAACTGATGGTTTTCTGCCTTAGCTGTGACAGTGATGCTATTTGCGTAACCAAAAGTATTCGTTGATATTTTCTCACCAACAGTAATTCCTCTTTCTTTGGCAGCAAGTAAGGCATTTACTTCATTGACATTTACATCTATTCGATTTTTAAAAAATCCAGAAAGTACTGCTTTTGTTAAGTAAGATGTTTCAAGATCTGTTACGGTACCAGAGTAAGTAATAGAGATTTCATTTACTCCTTGTTTCATGCATTGTGATAAAATAGTTCCGATTTGCTTAGATAACTGGTGGAATGGTTTGATCTTTTCAAAGATATCTTTAGACATTGCTGGTAAGTTAATAGAGTTTAACACCGGTTTGCCTTCAAAATACATACGAACTTCTTTAGCCACCTGTGTAGCAACATTAAGCTGAGCTTCCTTTGTAGACGCACCTAAATGCGGTGTCACGATCACATTATCAAACTTAAATAAAGGATGTTCACCTGGTGGTTCTACTTCAAATACATCGATAGCTGCTCCGGCTACATGACCATTGCCAATGAATTTCGCTAAAGCTTGTTCATCGATAATTCCACCACGTGCACAGTTAAGGAAGTATACACCTTTTTTCGTTTTACTTAATGTTTCTTCGTTAATGAGTCCTTTAGTTTCTGGTGTCAATGGAGTGTGAACAGTAATAATATCTGACTCTGCCAATACTTCTTCCAAACTACCATGAGAAACACCTAGCTTTATTGCACGCTCTTTGGTTAAGAAAGGATCATATACTTTTACATTCATGCCGAATACTTTTGCTCTTTTAGCTAATTCAGAACCAATACGACCCATACCAACGATACCAAGAGTCTTTCCATAAAGTTCAGTACCGATAAATGCATTTCGTTTCCACTCAAGATTTTTAACCGACTGATGGGCTTGTGGGATATTTCTCATTAAGGAAGCCATCATGGCAAAAGTATGCTCAGCTGTAGAAATCGTATTTCCATCTGGAGCATTGACGACAATGATTCCTCGTTTCGTAGCCGCATTCACGTCAATGTTGTCGACACCAACACCAGCACGTGCAATAATTTTTAATTGAGGCATCTTTTCGAGTAGTTCTTCTGTAACAGTTGTAGCACTTCGAACTAGAAGGGCATCAATTTTTTCTAAATTTACTTCTGGATCATTAATTTTTTTCTGAATTAAAGTTCCTTCATGAAAATCCAATAAGGGAGAAAGTCCTTCCTCATTTATTGCGTCGGCTACTAAAATTTGAAACATTCAAAACACCTACCCAATTATCAATTTTCTGATTATTTTACAAAACGAACATTTATCTGTCAATGGACTAAAACGTTCAGAATAAACAATGTAAACGCATTAATGCTTTAAAGTCACAATTTTGTTATATTTTTTAACAAAAAGCGCAAACTTCTAAAGTTTGCGCTACTTATCTTACATTTTTGAATTGAACAGATCTGTTAGAACAGGTACGATTTGTTTTTTACGTGAAACAACACCTTTTAACACGGCTTTGTTATTTTCTAATGTTACACCGTATGCTTCTTCAACAGCTGAACGCGCCTTCCCTAATGCTAGAGCTGTTGAATCATTGGTTAAGATATCAGTTACAACAAATAAGAACAGGTCAAGACCTTTTTCTGAAATGATGTTTGATAACGTTTCTTCTAGTTCAGCTTGTCTTGAGTATACATCGTTAATATCTACAGCATTCACTTGTGCAATTTCTACTTTACTAGCTCCCATCTGGAACTCTTTTGCATCAAGGGATACAAGCTGCTGAATGGATTTGTCGCTTAAATCTGCGCCAGCTTTTAGCATGTCCAATCCATAGCTTTCTGCGTCTACTCCAGCAATTTCAGCTAATTCTTTTGCTGCAGCTACATCTTCAGCTGTACATGTAGGTGACTTAAATAGTAATGAATCAGAGATAATGGCAGAAAGCATAAGACCAGCAATCTCTGGACGAATTTGAACATTATTTTCTTTATAAAGCTTGTTTAGAATAGTTGCCGTACAACCCACAGGCTCACAGCGGTAGTATAGCGGGTCACTCGTTTCGAAATTTGCAATACGGTGATGGTCAATTACTTCTAGAACACGAACTTGATCAATATCACTTACACTTTGTTGTCTTTCGTTGTGGTCAACTAAGATAACGCTGTTCACTTCACCAGCAACCGTCTCAACAAGTCTTGGAGCTTCTGCTTTGAACGTATCAAGAGCAAATTGTGTTTCACCACTCACTTCTCCTAATCGAACTGCTTCCACATCCAAACCAAGAGCTTTTTTTAATTCTGCATAAGCGATAGCTGAGCAAATTGTGTCAGTATCAGGATTTTTATGACCAAAAATAAGAACTTTTTCCATGGTAATCTCCTTTTAAAATAATCAATATCGTATGTACATATACTTTAATAATTTAACACAAATACAAAAGAAGGACAAAAAATAATTCAATTAGAATGCAAATTTCTTCACAAAAAATACGAACTAAGCTATAATGATGTGGAAAATATAATATTGGTCTATCTTCGGGGCAGGGTGTAATTCCCGACCGGCGGTAATGAGTGTAAACTCTAAGCCCGCGAGCCTGATTTTTGGGCAGGATTTGGTGTGATTCCAAAGCCGACAGTAAAGTCTGGATGGGAGAAGATGGAGGTTCTGCAGACGTTTAAAAATGAGATTTTTGAACGTTTATTAAGCGTGACTTCTAAATAATCTCCCTCAAGCGACTCGCTTGGGGGTTATTTGTTCATGAGGTACGTGATGCTGAACCTTTCTTCTTTAGGTGAGATAGTTCCTAAAAAAGGAGAGAGGGAAATGAAAAGTTTAAACGTAAGAACACTTGTATTAATTGGAATGTTAAGTAGTATCTCGTATGTATTGATGCTTCTTAATTTTCCACTGCCACCTTTTCCGCAGTTTTTAATGGTGGATTTTAGTGATGTACCAGCTTTGATTGGTGCTCTAATACTCGGACCAGTAGCTGGAATAATGATTGAACTTCTAAAAAACGTACTTGATTACTTTTTGACTGGAAGTGCAACGGGAGTTCCTGTGGGGCATATTGCAAATTTTGTTGCTGGTATGCTGTTTATTTTGCCAACATACTACATTTATCAGAAGGTTAAATCTTCAAAAGGTATGACATTCGGCCTGGTTATAGGTACGATATCAATGGCCGTTCTTATGAGTGTTCTTAACTACTACATTATATTGCCTGCGTATACATTCTTTTTGAATACCCCTGCGATGTCGGGAGAGGAAACAAGGCAAATGATTGTTACGGCAATTCTTCCTTTTAACTTAGTTAAGGGGATTTTAATATCAGTTATTTTTATGCTTTTATTTGCAAGAATGGGTACATGGATGAACAAACAAAAAGTACAAAGCAGAGCTGCATAATCACACAATAAAAAGCAACGGCGAAGCCGTTGCTTTTACTACTATTTACTATTCAAATTTAAGTGCGTCTCCATCAAATGCTTCATCAGCCACTTTAATAGAATCGGTTGGGCAACCTTCGAATGCATCCATCATATCGTCTAATAGTACGTCTGGAATTTCAACGATACCTTGGTTATCGTCAAGAGTTACGAATGCAATGCCTTCATCATCGTAATCGTAAATGTCAGGTGCAGCTGCTCCGCAAGCACCACATGCAATGCAAGTTTCTTTGTCTACAATCGTGTATTTTGCCATGTAAAATACCTCCCAAAAAATTAAACAAGTATATTTTATCATTCCCAAATTCATTAGGAATGCATCCCTCATATCTTATTGTAAAACTGAATGGTCAACATTTCAATAGAAAAAGTATTGAGAATGCTTATCATATAAGGGTTTGGACATTAATGGCATTTTTTATTCATTAAATGCGCCTCATTTCATGCTACAATAATAGACATAAAAATACAAAAAAACCTACGTATCGAAGGTGAGGTAAATTGTTAAATATTCTTGAACACGTCGTTCTATATTGTTTATCAAAACTGGGTAAAGAACGTAGCAGCTCAAGTGTGTTTCACTTATTAAATGGTAAAAAATCATCTCAAACCATACAGGACTCACATCTTTTTCAATTAGATTCCTTTTTTCATATAGCTCCTCAATTAACAAGAGATCAATATGAGACCATTATAAACAAACTAATAAAACATGAATTCATGTATATTTCTAGCGATCAGCGGATTGTCATTAGCGAAAGTGGACAACTTCTGATCAATAAATTGTATTCAATGTATCCATTTTTGATTAACTTGCAAGGAGGAAAATATCACAATTACATGCAATTTTGGGAAAGATTGTCTTTGCTCATTCAAGTATGCTCTAATCAAATCAATAAACAAACAAGCTATATACCAGTTCAGAAAAATAAAGATACTCAATATTGGATTAAGCATTTGTTCGCAACATCCGTAGGAAGCAGCAATGACTTTCCTTATCAGTTGCTACAGGAATTACAGACATTATTGGAGTCTTCAGAACTAAAGGTTGACCCAAGCGTAATAGTTGCAAGATTCTCGGGATTTCAATCAATTGGGTTAACCGAAATGCAAACGATTGAAATGCTTGGGATTGAAGAAAACAGCTACCGATTTCAATTTCAAGCTTTGCTCCATTATTTAATGAGGTCAATCGAGGAAAACCCTGTAGCCTATCCATTATTAGCTAGAATGACAGTTACAGATGAGCTTCATCAACTAACAGCTTCTGCAAAAAAAACATTCGAATTAATAAAGAAAGGAAAAGGAATTGTAGAAATCGGGCGAATCAGAAGACTAAAAGAAAGTACGATTCAAGATCATATAGTTGAGATTGCCCTTTTCGTTAACGGGTTTAATATTGACCGATTTGTTGAAGAGCCGCTTCAGGAAAGGATTAAAGAGGCTATTCAAAAAGCATCGTCAAAGCAGCTGAGGAAAATACGAGAAATAATAGATGTAGATTATTTCGAAATTCGATTAGTAATTGCGAAATTTGGTGACCTACTATGATGCTAGAGAATGAATTAAAAACACATTTTGGATATGAGCAATTTAAAATAGGGCAAAAAGAGATTATTGAAGCATTATTACGTGGAAAGAATGTCCTTGCCATGCTCCCGACCGGAACTGGTAAATCACTTTGTTATCAACTACCCGCTTACCTTATGGAAGGTGTAGTAGTAGTGGTTACCCCATTGCTATCATTGATGCAGGACCAAGTTGAACAGATGATGGCACGAGGTGAAAAACGAGTAATAGCGATCAATTCCTTTCTAGAACGTGAGGAGAGAAACGGTGTATTTGGTCGTTTGCATACCTATAAGTTTATTTATATCTCACCTGAGATGCTAATGAATGAATTTGTTGTTTCACAGCTAAATAAGTTAGTAATCAACCTATTTGTGGTAGATGAGGCACATTGTATTTCGCAGTGGGGTTATGATTTTAGACCTGATTACTTAAAGTTAGGTGACATACGTGAAGCTCTTGGAAGTCCTCAAACGATTGCTTTGACAGCTACAGCCGATCAAGAGGTTCGGTCCGAAATTGTAAGAACATTAAAGCTAGAGGAGTGGGAGGCGTTTGTTTCCTCCGTTGACCGTCCCAACATTAAAATGGTCGTAGACTATGTCCATGATACTAGGGAAAAGGTAGATAGGCTGTTAGAGTGGGTATCTTTTTTACAGGGGCCAGGGATAATCTATTTTTCTAGTAAAAAATTAGCCGAAGAAGTAGCCGTTATGCTACGAGAGAGTGGAGTTCCGAGATCAATGGCGTATCACGGCGGACTTGACCAGGAAAGTAGAATACTTATTCAGCAGCAATTTATTAAAGGACAGCTTGATGTGATTTGTGCAACTAGCGCTTTCGGAATGGGAATTAATAAAGAAAATGTGCGGTTTGTGATCCATTTTCATATGCCTTTACAGCTAGAGTCTTACTTGCAGGAGATCGGCAGAGCGGGAAGGGATGGAGAGAATAGCATTTCCATTCTTTTGTATTCTCCTCATGATGAGCAACTTCCATACCAGTTAGCAGAAGGAGAACTTCCTACAGAATATCAAATTCGTTGGCTGTTTCAACATTTTGGAGACCAACTGCTTTATGAGTGGGAAGACATGGAGGAAACCATTCGGCATATTGGGGGATTTACGGATACTTCCTGGAGATTAACAAAAGATTTTCTCCGTAGTCTATCTAACAATATGGATTTAAAGTTAGAGGAAGAACGGTTTATAGAATATGTTGACAATAGAAAAAAGCATAAAAGGAAAAAGATAGTGGAAATGTTGAATTGGATTCAGTCGGGGGATTGTAAGCGTAAGAAAGTTCTTTCTTATTTTGGAGAATTTACCCACGGAACCGTTGACGATTGTTGTTCTGTGTGTGGAATTGTTTACGATCACTACAAAATCAAGCGTTCAGAAGTAGTCGAGTTAACGCCTTTTCAGTGGAAGGATTATTTGAGAGGCTTGCTTACGAAAAGTGGGACTAGAAATGAATAATAAGTATATAGAGTTGATTGACGAATTATCAGATAAGGAATTGTTAAAACATCTATACATGACACAAGCCATACTACTGGTCCTTTCTTTAGTTATAGGGTATTTTTTATTTGACAGTCTGGAGTCCTTTCTCGAACTGTTTGACTGGAACGACCCTTTCATCTGGTGGGTAGGTGTTCCTGCAGGATTACTTATCGTTTGTATAGATGCATTGTTTATGAAATTTCTTCCCTCCTCTTATTTTGACGATGGAGGGTTAAATGAGAAATTGTTCTCAAACAGAAAAGATTGGGAAATTCTCTTTATTGCAGCAATAGTTGCCATAAGTGAAGAGATTCTATTTCGAGGGATTATACAAACTCATTTTGGACTATTTGTATCTAGCGTTATTTTTGCTTTAATTCATTATCGCTATCTATTTAATTGGTTTCTCTTTTTAAATATCACTCTGCTCAGTTTCTTTATTGGAGTAGTATACGAGTGGACAGGAAATCTCCTAGTGACTATTGCGATGCATTTTGTCATTGATGCGTTATTGGGATTTATTATCAAAAGAAAAGAGAGGATAAGAGAGGAACGTGAAAGAAATGAATAAAGAAGAGCCTATTAGAGATCAAGCAGAAAAACTTCGTAAAAGGATGAAGGATGTTGATCTAAAAATAGATTCGACACAAGACGGAAAGACTACCCTTTCAAATGAAAAGCTTCCACCAAGGAGTAGAGTTCATAAACAAAAACAATTGAAAAAAAAGACAAAAATAAAAGTAAAGTATCCTCTTATTCGCTTACTAGGTATGTTTTTTATTTTACTACCAATCGTAATTTTTAGTATTTACACGTATAATGAATCACAAAAATCATCGGTTAGTACGACGGTTGAAGAAAGTAAGGGAGCAGAAGCTGTTTATTATACAGATGCTGAAGAGGAGGTAGCGGAAGAGGAGGGAGAAAAAACGGAAACGGAAGAAGCCGTGACCGTCGAGAATGCGGAAGCAGAAGAAGGTACAGTTGAGGAATCAACCGATGCGGAGCAGGCCAATACAAGTGAAACTGCTCAAGAAACAACAACAACTACAGAAAGCACAACTAACTCAACAACAAAAGTAGAGCCAGTAGATCAAACCGTTGTTTACCATAAAGTTCAGCCAGGAGAAACCATATTTAGACTGGCTATGAAGTATTATAAATCACAATCTGGTATTGATATAATTAAGAGCGCAAATTCATTGTCATCAAACGAAATAACGGTAGGTCAAACTTTAACCATACCTTTAAGTAAGTAACCTGAGCTGGGCCATAATAATGGCTGAGCTCTTTTTTTGAATCATCATAAAACATCGGACATGTTCATATTTATTTGATAAGGGGAGGGTATAATAATGGAATCTGAAATTTTATTATTGGACGATCGAACGGATCAGGCTACAAGGCAAATGTTACAGAAAGTGATAGATAAGAAAAGGAAGTTTGATAAACTAAAGCTTCGTCATTTACTTGTGATGTGGACGACCATTTTTCTCTGTTTTATTTATTTTTACTATCTTTATAAAGTAGTACTAACTCCTTACTCTTATTCTTTTGCAGCCATGTTTTCAGTATTTGTTGATCAATCTAGTAATCTCTATATTCTAGTCATCATTGTTGGATTATATGGATTTATGAATTTACTTAGAGAAAAGCGCGAGAAAGCCGAAAAGGAGTATCATGCACTTCGATGTGAAATCATTGATAAAAGTAAGGACCTTTGGAAAAAAGAAGATGAGTGGAAAAACCGTCACAAAGTATTTGAAATGATGAAGAAAAACTTTGACATAAACCTTTATCATGAAAGTAAGTAGGGCTTGACGAAAAAGGATTATTTGCCCTGTTGTCGAATAATATTAGGAAGACATTAACTCTTTCCTGAGGTGATTATCATGTTCGTAAAAAGTATTATGATACCAAAGCATCAATGTCATGTTGTTTCTATTCAAGACTCTCTGTTGAGTGCTCTTACTAAGCTTGAGGAAGAACAAATTGATGGGTTACCCGTGTTAGATGGACAAACCTATGTAGGAACGGTTACAAGATACAGCATTTATGAAAATTTTTTTAAAAGCCAGCTACCCAAAGAGGAGTATTTAACAAATACAACCGTCTCACAAATTGCTACACATCAAGATCGCTTTTTGGAAGGAAATGAAATCTTCGAGAATTTATTGTTAGATTTGAAGGACTACCCTTTATTGTCGGTAGTTGATGAAAATCGAAAATTCTTAGGGGTTGTCACACGATCTGATGTTCTTGAGCAATTCGGTTCAGCGTTTGGAATACATCGCTCAGGAATTCGTATTGCATTTACCTCTGTAGAGACAGAGGGCAGGATTGCAAAACTAGCAGAAATAGCTCATCAATTCCATGAACAAATTATATCATTAGTAACTTTTGATGAATCGGATAAATTGGTTCGAAGAATTGTCTTGAAAATTGAAAAAAACAATAATGTTGATAAGTTTGTAAAAAAGCTAGAGGATTTTGGATTTCGTATTCTAAACATACATGAAGATTAATTGTAAGATAAATGTGTAACAAGATTGATTCCTCTCATACATTGTTTATGGGAGGGATTTTTATGTATGTGAAGAAACTCATAAAGCTTTTGTTTGGGTATATATGTGGATTATTATTTATAGTATGGATTCCCATCCATTTTCCAAATAAGTTATCGGACATTATTGTAGAGGTTGTATTAAGTCCTGTTCCTTTTATTGCTTCTATTTTAGCGTTTTTTATAGGATTTATAATAAATGCTGACTTAATTAAGAACGGTATTGAAATGATGGTTGTTAGCAGGTGGCGGGGGAAGTTGTTAAAGCTTGAGTGTCTTTTGCTTTTTTGTGTTTGTTTAAGTTTTTATTTCCTATCAATGGTCTCTCTATGGCCAGCTATTGCTTTTTTTTGTTTCTCATTGCTTTATGGTATGATTTCATTAGATTACGAGCTTCTTCGTGAAAGTAAAGAATAATATAATGTGGAGGATTTATGGAGTTCCTATTTTATGTGTTTGTTTTAGTAGTAATCTCGCTCCTTGTTTTTATGTACAAAGAGGCATTTCGAAATAAAGTTCAAACCCACCATATTACTTTTGCAGAGTTTCCTAAGAGCTTTGGTGAACTAAAGCTTTTTTTTATATCCGATATTCATAAGCGTCTTATCTCCGACAAAATAATACAGGATGTGAAAACAAAAGGACAGGTAGACCTAGTAATTATTGGTGGTGACCTTCTTGAAAAGGGAGTCGATTTTCAAAAGGTAACACAAAATCTTACCCTTCTCAAACAGTTGGGGCCATTGTATTTTGTTTGGGGAAATAATGATTACGAGGTTGACTATCATGAGCTAGATGCTTTACTTCTTGATAATGGAGTGAAGATATTAGATAATACAGCGGTTTCCTTTGAATCAGAAGCAGGGGAAGTGATGGTCCTTCTTGGAGTTGATGACCTTCAATTAAAGAGAGATCGGTTGGACTTAGCACTACAGGATGCAAAAGAGGATGGTTTTCGTATACTCGTCAGCCATAATCCAAGAATTACGGAAAAAATACAGGTAGAAGACCGGATTGGGTTAGTGTTGAGTGGACATACTCATGGAGGTCAAATTAGGATATTTGGGTTCGGACCGTATGAGTTAGGAGGATACCACCAATTAAAAAATACCTCTCTTCTAGTTAGTAATGGCTATGGAACGACAGCTGTGCCACTAAGGCTAGGAGCAAGAGCTGAAACGCATTTCATTTCCATTTCCAATATAAATTAAAAGTAAGTGTTAGCCTATACAAAGTTTACACATTTTTTATATGAACTGTATAATGTGAGTAAGTTAAGAGTTATACGGAGGAAAGACAATGGCCACAGAAGAAGGAAAATATAATATAAAAGCGGTCTCAAAAATGTTAGGAATTCAAGCAGGAACGTTACGTGCTTGGGAAAGGCGCTATCAGATGGTAGCACCAAAAAGAAACGAATCGGGCCATCGTCTTTATACGGAGGAACATGTAAGGGTATTAAGATGGCTTCAAGACAAAGTGAATAAAGGGTTTACCATTAGTCAAGCTGTTACGTTACTTGAAAACAATGAGGTTGAAGAAAAAGAAGGTCTCCTACTTGTTCAAACAGGTGGAGACCAATCAAGTGCCATGGCGGACAAGTTACTTCAGTCACTACTTGCCTTTGATGAAAAAACAGCACATGAAATCATTAATCAAGCATTTAGTTTGTTTACTGTAGATAAGGTAATGGTAGATATTTTGGGGACATTGTTAGTTAAAATTGGTGACTTATGGGAAAATTCTAAGATTACTACCGCACATGAACACTTTGCCTCATCTATTCTCCGATCTAGAATTGGTATGATTTTGCACTCCTTTCCGCATAATCCGATGATGCCAAAGGCCATCGCAGTTTGTGGGCCAGGTGAGTGGCATGAACTTGGCCTACTCATTTATACCTTATTTTTAAGGCGTAAAGGATTTGAGGTCATTTATTTGGGAGCAAGTATAGCGGAGAAAGATATCGATGAGGTTATTCAGATTGTAAAGCCAAAATTTATCTTCTTTTCTTGTACAATGAAGGAAAATGTTAGCGGTACACTACAACTAACAGAGAAATTAATAAAGAACTACAATGACATACATATTGGATTAGGTGGGTTTGCATTTGATACCATTTCTGAAAAAGAAAAAGTCAAATATCATGAACACATTATAGGTACGTCACGTAATGAGTGGGAGAGTTGGTTAAAAAATAGAATGTAAGAAGGAATATCGATTAGACAATTCACCTTCCTGCACGAATATCATACACTAAACAAACAGTTGTTCACAGCAGGGGGCTTTATAATGCGCTTAGAACGATTAACATACAATAAAATTAAAATTTTTTTAACTACGGATGATTTATCTGAAAGAGGTTTAACAAAAGAGGATATTTGGAAAGATTCTTTAAAATGGCATCAATTGTTCCATGAAATGCTTGAAGAAGCAAGTGAACAATTTGACGTGGATATACAAGGTACGGTTGCGGTAGAAATCTTTACGATGCATACTCAGGGTATGGTCATGATTGTCACGATGGATGAGGAAGAAGAAGATAACTCTTTAATGGATTCCTTTTATGATTTACAGGTAAGTGTAAAGGAAAAGCAGGACCTGATTTATGAATTTTCCAATTTTGAATATGTAATTCAAGTATCCCATCAGCTTAAGGTACTCGGCTTTACTGGGGGAAGCTTATATGTAATGGATGACAGGTATTATTTTTGTATAGAAAATGTAGAGGACTGTAACTTAATTTTAGTGGCAGTTGTTCTATCTGAATACTCAAACCCTACTCTTGAAAGTATCCATCGCATAAAGGAGTATGGGAAAACAGTGATTGATCAGAAAGCGGTAGAGACAATTGTCCATTACTTTAAGTAATGGGTTGTCTCTGCCGTTTTTTTCTAAAAGAATATCTTGAGTCGAAAAACAGACACTAGTAAATAGTATTTAAATAGAAGGTGGAACACCCCATTTTAGGTTGATAAGGGATGGAGGAAAATACAGAAAATTCCCTAAATAACAACGATGGTAACGTTTTCAAATGTTATTATAAAAATGTCAAAAAATTTTCATTTATTATTGCATAAATTACCTAAAAGTGTATACTATGTCATGAATGGGACAACATTGTTAGTGATTTTAGGAGGGTAAAATAGTGGCCGAAAAAGGGACTACAAACATAAACCATGATGAAAAGCTTGATGTGCTAAGATCAACTCAAACCGTTATTCACAGTGCATTAGAAAAGCTTGGCTACCCTGAAGAAGTATATGAACTATTAAAAGAACCAATGAGAATGTTAACAGTAAAAATCCCAGTAAGGATGGACGATGGGTCAGTAAAGATATTTACAGGGTATCGTGCACAACACAATGATGCGGTTGGACCTACAAAAGGAGGAATTCGGTTCCATCCAGGTGTAACAGAAAAGGAAGTAAAAGCACTTTCTATATGGATGAGCTTAAAATGTGGAATCGTTGATTTACCATATGGCGGTGGTAAGGGGGGCATTGTGTGTGACCCTCGTGATATGTCATTTCGTGAATTGGAACGCTTAAGTCGGGGCTACGTTAGAGCAATAAGTCAGATTGTTGGACCAACCAAAGATATTCCCGCACCGGATGTGTTTACAAATTCACAAATTATGGCTTGGATGATGGATGAGTATAGTCGAATAGATGAATTTAATTCACCAGGATTTATTACTGGAAAACCACTTGTATTAGGTGGTTCACATGGCAGGGAATCGGCAACAGCAAAAGGTGTAACTATTTGTATAAGAGAAGCTGCTGCTAAGAAAGGTATTAATATTGAAGGTGCGCGTGTGGTTGTCCAGGGGTTTGGAAACGCAGGTAGCTACCTTTCAAAGTTTATGCATGATGCAGGTGCAAAAGTAGTGGGTATATCCGATGCATATGGAGCATTACATGATCCAAATGGATTGGATATAGATTATTTATTGGACAGACGTGATAGTTTTGGAACTGTTACAAAGCTATTTAATAATACGATCACTAATAAAGAGTTGCTTGAATTAGAATGTGACATCTTGGTCCCTGCAGCAATTGAGAATCAAATCACAGAAGAGAACGCCCATAATATTCGTGCGAAGATTGTTGTTGAAGCAGCAAATGGTCCAACGACACTCGAAGCGACTAAGATTTTAACGGATAGAGGGGTTTTACTTGTGCCGGATGTGCTTGCCTCTGCGGGGGGAGTAACCGTTTCTTATTTTGAGTGGGTCCAAAATAATCAAGGGTATTACTGGACGGAAGAAGAAGTAGAAGAAAAATTAGAAAAGGTTATGTGTAAATCTTTTAATAATATATATGATACTGCACAAACAAGACGCGTAGATATGCGCTTAGCAGCATATATGGTCGGTGTAAGGAAAATGGCCGAAGCATCGAGATTTAGAGGTTGGATTTAATGATTAATATTTGAAAAGCAATTAAAAATCTCCTATCATTAAATGATGGAGATTTTTTTGTTTAGGAGAGAGAGCGATGCAAATAGAAGAGGCAATCATAATTGGTGGAGGACCGTGTGGCTTATCAGCGGCAATCGCATTGAAAAAAATGGGGAAGAATCCGCTTATTATTGAAAAAGGAAATATAGTGAATGCAATTTATCATTATCCTACACACCAAACATTTTTTAGTACAAGTGAGAAGTTAGAAATTGGAGAAGTTCCTTTTTTAACAGAAGAATACAAACCAAGAAGAAATCAGGCATTGGTTTATTATCGGGAAGTAGTTAAAAGGCAAAATTTACGGGTGCATCCGTTTGAAAAAGTAACAAGTGTTAAAAAGGAAGGAAATGGGTTTATCGTTTGTACGGATAAAAAGGATTACGCTGCAAAGTATGTGGTTGTAGCAACGGGTTATTATGATCATCCAAATTTGATGGGAATTCCAGGTGAGGATTTACCAAAGGTATCTCATTATTTCAAGGAAGCCCATCCTTATTTTGATCAGGATATCGTGGTCGTTGGAGGGAAGAACTCAAGCGTTGACGCGACGATAGAGCTTGTCAAAGCAGGTGCAAGAGTAACTGTCATTTATCGTGGAAAGGAATACTCTCCCTCTATTAAACCATGGATTCTTCCGGAATTTGATTCACTTGTACGAACTGGTGTCGTTAAGATGGAATTTGAAGCAGAGTTAAAGGAAATTGAATCTGATTTAGTAACTTATATCAAGCATGGCGAAGAGTTTAAAATAAAAAACGATTTTGTTTTCGCCATGACCGGTTATCATCCAGATCATAGCTTTCTTGCTCAAATGGGTATAGAAATTGATCAAGACACAGGAAGGCCCAGGTATAATGGAGAAACGATGGAAAGTAATATTGAAGGCATTTATATTGCTGGTGTATTGGCGGCTGGAAATAATGCGAATGAAATTTTTATTGAAAATGGTCGCTTCCACTGAGAGCAAATAGCCCGATCAATAGCTAATAAAGAATCGTAAGAAATACCGGGCAAAAAGTTTGCCCGGTATTTCTTATTGAAACATGAAATCCAGTTTTTTTATATCAGTAGTTGTTTCTAGAGCAATCATTAATTTAATTCTAGCCTTCTGCCCATTAAGTCCTTTAGAGAAAATGACGCCCAAATCCCTAAATTGCTTTCCGCCGCCTTCATAGCTATAGACATCTTCCGCTAGTCCATTAAAGCATCTTGAAACAAATACAACCGGTATTTTATTTTGAAGCAGAAGCTTAATACCATGAATAGTCGCTGGAGGAAGATTTCCTTGTCCTAACGCCTCGATGACAACTCCGTCAAAATGTAAATCGTTTATCGCATAAAGGAGGGAGGAATCCATACCGGCATGAGCTTTTATAAGTACCACACGTTTAGATATGCTCTCCACATGATACTTTTCTTTTTTCTTTGGTGAGTGGTGAAAGAAAACTCCTCTTTTTGTGACAGTCCCAATGGGTCCATATTGCGGACTTTGAAATGTAGATACATTGCTTGTATGAGTCTTAGTTACATTTACTGCTGTGTGTATTTCGTCGTTTAACACAACTAGGACTCCATTTCCAACTGCTTCTTCGCTATTGGCTACTCTTAATGCTGAAAGTAAATTATATAGGCCGTCTGAACCAATTTCATTACTTGACCTCATTGCCCCTGTCAAAACAATCGGTATGCTTGTCTGAATTGTTAAATCTAAGAAATAAGCAGTTTCCTCTAATGTATCAGTGCCGTGTGTAATCACAACTCCGTTAACTTTATCTCTCTTTATATAAGATTCAATAATTGTTTTCAATTGCAGCATTTCTTTTGCCGTAATATGTGGTGAGGGTAGCTGGAAAGGTTCCTCAATGATTAAATTCGCAACGGATAAAAGCTCCCTTGTTTTATCGACAATTGGATTTTTTTCACCCGGTTTTACAGCTCCTGTTTCGATATCCTCACTCATTGCTATCGTCCCGCCTGTGTGGATAACAAGTAGATTTTTCATAAGAACCTCCAGTTCAATCTTTCTGTTAAAATCATACCTATACGAAAGCCACTACGTCTACACGAACAGCCAAAAATATAGATTTTCTTTCTTAAGAACTCATGATACGATGGAAGAAACGAATGGAAAAGAGGATAGCAAATGCTAGGGATTTTTTCTGCTGGGATAGCTCCTGGCTTAGCTCTTCTTAGTTATTTCTACTTGAGGGATGAGTACGGCTCAGAACCAATCTCAGTGGTATTACGTACATTTATATACGGTGCGCTGCTTGTATTTCCAATTATGTTTATTCAATATGTGATTGATGTAGAGCATTTGGTTGTTTCTGATTTTTTAAACGCCTTCTTTACTACAGGGTTTTTGGAAGAATTTTTCAAGTGGTTCATCCTTTTTTATGCCATTTATCAACATGTTGAATTTGACGAACCGTACGATGGAATTGTGTACGGAACCTCGGTAGCACTAGGGTTCGCAACAAGTGAAAATATATTGTATTTGTTGGCAAATGGGGTCGAGCATGCTGTCGGTCGAGCGCTATTACCTGTTTCAAGTCATGCGCTTTTTGGTGTGTTAATGGGCTACTATTTAGGAAAAGGGAAATTTACGAAAGAGAAAAAAGGAAAATGGCTCCTTTTTTCACTGTTTCTTCCTGTGTTTTTTCACGGTATATATGATTATATTTTAATGTCCTTTGAATACTGGCTAATCTTTATTTTGCCATTTATGATATTTTTATGGTGGCTCGCACTCCGTAAAGTAAAGAGTGCGAGACACTTGAGTGGAATAAAGGAAACTAATGATGATATACACATTCAAAACCCCCTTCAATTATAAATTTGAAAGGGGTTTTGTTTTGTCTTTTGATTCTTATTAAAGAAGTTTCTACTAGCTTTTTGCATAAAAAACCAACCTCTACAAAAAATAGGATTAATGTTAATAAGATTTACATCTGGGGGTTGCAAACGATGAACAAAAAAATTTTATTAATGAAAGTTGCTACAATCTTCTTTCTAACACAAGTTATTATCCCTTTTACAACAAAGGTGGATCAGGTGGATGCCTTCACCAATCAAGTAATTCAACAAGGGGCAGTAGGTGAAGATGTTATTGAACTTCAATCACGTCTTCAGTACATTGGGTACTATAACGGGAAAATTGACGGTGTATTCGGATGGAAGACGTATTGGGCATTGAGAAATTTTCAGTATGAATTTGGTCTTCCTATTGACGGATTGGCAGGACTAAAAACAAGACAAAAACTAGTGGATGTAACAAAGTACAATGAGCAATTTGTAAAAAATCAAATTAATAAAGGGAACAAATTTACTCATTATGGTGGGGTCGATTTAGCAAAGCAAAAGGGGCCAAACCTGAAAGGAAATAATACGCAGCCGAATAAGAATCAAGGAACGGAAACAGCAAAAAAACCAACGGCAAAAACTCAAGAACAAAAACCAACTGCACAACAACCAAAACAGAATACAACAGCTGCAAAGAAACCAGCTGCTCAACAACCAAAACAGAATACAACAGCTGCAAAGAAACCAGCTGCACCACAAGCGAATACTGGAAATCAAGCTGGACCAAAAGCAACAGCTGCAACTCCACCAAAAAAACCTACAGCAGCTAATGTACCAAGTGGGTTTTCACAGAATGATATTCAGTTAATGGCAAATGCTGTTTATGGAGAAGCAAGGGGAGAACCTTATATTGGTCAAGTTGCGGTGGCAGCTGTCATATTAAACAGGGTACAAAGTGCCACATTTCCAAATACAGTTTCAGGTGTAATATTTGAGCCACGAGCATTTACTGCCGTTGCAGATGGCCAGATTTGGTTAACCCCAAATGAGAACGCAAAAAAAGCGGTTCTAGATGCAATGAACGGTTGGGATCCGACCGGTAATGCCATCTATTATTTTAACCCTGACACGGCGACAAGTGGATGGATTTGGTCTAGGCCACAAATTAAGCGCATCGGAAAGCATATATTCTGTAAATAGGGGTGAGGTCGAATTGATTAGAACAATCTTAATAGGTGTTTTGGTGCTTGGGGTAGCAGGATCGGCTTTTTGGGGCTACCAAGAGCATCGTGAAAAAAATGCCGTACTCATTAATGCTGAGAACAACTATCAAAGAGCGTTTCATGATTTAAGCTATCAGGTAGATTTACTGAATAATAAAATAGGAACCACATTAGCTATGAATTCAAGGGAATCATTATCGCCTTCTTTAGCAGAGGTTTGGAAAATAACATCTGATGCTCATAGTGATGTTGGTCAACTTCCGTTAACACTTCTACCTTTCAACAAGACGGAAGAGTTTCTCGCGAAAATAGGTGATTTTAGTTACCGTACTGCAATTAGAGATTTAGAGAAAGAGCCACTGACTGATAAAGAATACCAATCATTGCAGGACCTTTATAAGCAGTCTGCCGAGATACAAGGTGAATTGCGTAAGGTACAGCATATGGTGCTAGAAAATAATTTACGCTGGATGGACGTTGAACTGGCTCTAGCATCATCAGAAGAGCCTTTAGATAACACAATTATTGATGGCTTTAAAACCGTTGAGAAAACGGTCGAAGGATACGGAGATACTGATTTTGGACCAGCTTTTGTATCTTTAAGTCAAAAAGAAGACAATGAGTTTAAATACTTGCAAGGAAAACAAGTAAAAGAAGAAGAAGCAGTAGAAACCGCAAAGAAATATGCAGCCTTTGGAAATGATGTGACTGTAAAGGTTACGGAAAGCGGGAAAGGTGCTACTACTGGTTTTTATAGCATTTCTGTTCAAAAGAAGGGTACGAATGAAGAAGCAAATATGGATGTCACGAAAAAAGGTGGATATCCAATTTGGTTTATCTACTCTCGTGATGTGAAAGAGCAAAAAATAAGTCTAAATGATGCAAGCACGAAAGCGATTCAATTTTTAAAAGATACAGGCTTTGAAAATTTAGATCTTTTTGAAAGCACGCAGTACGATAATATTGGAGTATTCACCTTTGTTACGAATGAAAATAATGTTAGGGTGTATCCAGATGCGATTAATGTAAAGGTAGCATTGGATAATGGAAATATTTTAGGTTTTTCTGCTGATGATTATTTACGCTCTCATCATGTGAGAAATATTCCAAAGCCAACTCTAACAGTGGAAGACGCACAGAAGAAAATTAATCCAAGTGTTAAGGTGATGGAGAATAGACAATCGATCATTATTAACGATATGAATGAAGAAGTACTGTGTTATGAATTCATGGGAACACTAGGTGATGATACGTACCGTATTTTCATTAACGCGGATAGCGGGATTGAAGAAAAGGTCGATAAGCTAGAAAATGCCGAGGAAGTATATGAAGATGTTGTTTAAGGAAAAGCACACGCTTTTCCTTTTTTTTAGATTCGTATTGCGTCAAGGAAGGTGTTCATGTCATAATTTGTGGTGACAAGTTTTGACAGGATGTGTGTATCGAATGTTGAAAATAGGTACTGTAATTATGCTTGAGTTAAAGTATGGAGATAAATTAGATAAATTTAAGTGTAAGATTGTAGAACAAAAAGAAAATCAAATTTATATTGATTATCCAATTAATATGGCAACAGAAAGAACGGTCTTTCTAATTGATGGGACACAGTTAAAAGGTTCTTTTGTCTCTCTGGACAATAACTCGGTCTTTTTATTTGAATCTGAGGTATTAGGTAGAACCAAGCAGAATATTCCCATGCTTATTCTTTCTTATCCTGGTGACGAGCACCTGGTAAAGATACAAAGACGACAATATGTAAGGGTCGAAACAACTGCAGACGTAGCAGTGCATCCTACAAATTCAGAGTTTAAGCCATTTACAACTGTTACAGATGATATAAGTGCAGGCGGTGCAGCAATTCTTGTAAACGATAAACATGGAATTCTAGCTGGTCAAATCCTTCAATTATGGGTGGTACTTCCTATGCAAAGTGGAGAAGTTCATTATTTACAAGTAAAGAGTAGAGTAGTAAGACTTATTCCTTTAGATGACAGTCGTATGAAAGCATCGTTACAATTTGTTGAAATGAGCCCACAGGACCGTCAACTGTTGCTTCGTTTTAGCTTTGACCGCCAGCTACTTATGAAAAAGAAGGGGCTCGAATCTTGAATAAAATAGCCATAAATCCCCTATAATAGTACTGAAATTATGGGAGGAAGTGAAATGGTGAAGACGTTTGAACGGATTATTGTTAAGATCATTGTCATTCAGTTTCTTTTCCTTATCGGAACACAGTTTTTCTTTCATCAGTTAAGCATCTTTCCTGAGTTGAAAATCATCACAAAATACGAAGGTGTAAACAAAAATAATTTTGCGGATTTTCTAGAAACCTTTAATGGGAAATGAAAAGCAGGGAGCTCCTGCTTTTTTTGTTTTTTACAATATTATTAACAAGCAACGAACAAGTATATGCTAAAATATATAAGGATTCATTCTTTTATGATTCAGATTGAACAAACTAACAATATTGAAGTTCAAACAACTAGGAGGACATATGAGTAAAATATCTATCGCAATCGACGGTCCTGCTGCTGCAGGAAAAAGTACTGTTGCCAAAATAATAGCTGAGAAACTCTCATATATTTATATTGATACAGGTGCTATGTATCGTGCAATTACATATAAAGCTTTACTGTCTAATTGTAAGCTTACCGATGAGAGCGCCCTTAATGAGCTTTTAGCAAAAACAAAAATTGACTTGTTACCAGGTGAAAAAGGACAACTTGTATTCCTTGATGGACAAGAAGTTACAAATGAAATTCGCTCAGCAGAGGTGACAAATCAAGTCTCTATCGTGGCAAAACACCGTTTAATTAGAGAAGAAATGGTTAAAAGACAACAGCAATTCGCGACGAACGGGGGAGTAGTCATGGATGGTCGAGATATTGGCACGCATGTCCTTCCACACGCAGAAGTCAAAGTGTTTCTTCTAGCAAGTGTTCAGGAAAGAGCGGAGAGAAGATATCAAGAAAACCTTGAAAAAGGCTTCCCAGCTGACTTAGAAATGCTAAAACAGGAGATTGCGGCAAGAGATAAACTAGATTCTGAACGAGAAATAGCTCCTTTAAAAAAAGCAGAGGATGCAGTAGAGATAGATACCACTTCCTTATCTATTGAAAGAGTGGTTGAGAAAATCTTAGCATTAGCAGAGGAAAGGATAGGATCCTATTGACGATATATACTTTTGCAAGATCCGTTGTAAACATGATCTACAAGCCTTTGTATCGTATAGAGACAATTGGCCAAGAAAATATTCCTAAAATAGGATCGGTTTTGCTTTGTTCCAATCATATTTCTAATCTTGATCCAATTGTCGTAGGAACTACAACTCCTCGCCCAGTCCATTTTATGGCTAAAGAGGAGTTGTTTCAGGTACCTGTAATAGGGAAACTTTTTCCTCATTTGAATGCATTTCCAGTCAAAAGGGGAATGAGCGATCGTGAGGCTCTTAGAAAGGGTTTAGCCGTCCTTAAGGAGGGGGAAGTTCTTGGATTATTCCCTGAAGGTACTCGAAGTAAGACCGGAGAGCTAGGAGAAGGGTTAGCGGGGGCAGGATTTTTTGCCACAAGGTCTGAAGCCCTTATTGTTCCTTGTGCGGTTGTTGGTCCTTATAAAGCTTTTAATAGGCTAAAAGTAGTTTATGGAAAGCCTGTTGATTTTACAGAATACCGAAAAAACAAAATATCAGCAGATGAAGCAACAAAAATTATTATGGAAGAAATAAGAAAACTAATAATTACGAACAAATAGGGAAGTATCTCGCTTGACAAAAGAGTCCATTTATAAGAAGTTTAATTAAAGAGATTTTTTAGATTATTCTCTAAGTATGGTCAGGTGCCATTGTTTCAAATGGTGGTGGGAACACCACTTTTTATAAAAATGGAGCAGTCAGGATTAAGGAGGAGTACATATGTCTGAAGAAATGAATCAAGTGGAAGTTATGGATTTTCAAGTGGGTGACAAAGTAAGCGGACAAGTAACAAAGGTGGAGGAAAAACAGGTTATTATCTCAATTCCAAACAGCAAGCTTGATGGAATCATTCCAATTAGTGAGTTATCAAGTCTACACATCGAAAAAGCAAGCGATGCGGTCAATGAAGGTGACCAGCTTGAATTAGAAGTCCTAAAGGTAGAAGAAGATGCCCTGATCCTTTCAAAGCGAAAAGTAGATGCTGAAAATGCATGGCAAGAGCTTGAGCAAAAGTTTGAATCTGGTGAAGTCTTTGATGCTGAAATTAAAGATGTTGTAAAAGGCGGACTTGTAGTAGACCTTGGAGTAAGAGGTTTTGTTCCTGCTTCTTTAGTGGAAGCACACTTTGTTGAAGATTTCTCTGATTATAAAGGCAAAACGATGCTATTTAAAATTGTTGAACTAGACAAGGAGAAGAATCGTCTTATCCTTTCTCATCGTGCCGTTATTGAGCTTGAAAAAGGAAAACAAAAGAAAAATATTTTAGATTCATTAGCTCCTGGTCAGGTTCTTTCAGGTACCGTACAAAGAATTACTGATTTTGGCGCATTTGTAGATATTGGTGGAATTGATGGATTGGTTCACATTTCTCAGCTGTCTCATGAGCATGTGGTTAAACCGACGGATGTTGTTCAAGAGGGACAGCAAGTTCAAGTAAAAGTGCTTAGTGTTGACCGTGATAATGAGCGTATTTCTTTATCGATAAAAGAAACATTACCTGGACCATGGGCTAATATTACTGAAAAAGCAGCAAAAGGTACGACTTTAGAAGGGGTAGTAAAACGCCTTGTTTCTTATGGTGCTTTTGTTGAAGTATTCCCAGGAGTAGAAGGGTTGGTTCATATTTCACAAATTTCTCATAAGCATATTGCTACTCCTCATGAAGTATTAAAGGAAAATGAAACAGTGAAAGTGAAAGTTCTTGAAGTAAATGAACAAGAACAAAGACTCTCTCTAAGTATAAAAGAACTAGCTGAAAAGGAAGAAGAAGTGAAGGATTATGAACTTCCTGAAGAGTCAAAAGGCTTTCAGTTAGGTGAAATGATTGGAGATCAACTGAAGAATTTAAAGAGATAATGGTGATGATCATTGACTAGATCCAAACGAAAATGGGACCATATACAATTTGCCCTCTCTACAGGGCAATCTAGGGATACTGGTTTTGATGATATTACGTTTATTCACCAAAGCTTGCCTGACTCCTCGACTGAGCAGATGAGTCTTGATACCATGATTGGCGAACTTTCTTTGAGTTCGCCTCTTTTTATCAATGCCATGACCGGCGGTGGTGGAGAAAGAACAGAAGAAATAAACGGACAGCTAGCCCTTGTCGCAAAGGAAACAAAAGTTGCAATGGCAGTTGGCTCACAAATGTCGTCATTAAAGAACCCCAGTGAGATAGGTACGTATAAAATTGTTAGAAAAGAAAATCCAAATGGATTGATATTCGCAAATTTAGGTAGTGAAGCATCGGTGGATCAGGCGCTTCAAGCGGTTGATATGCTAGAAGCAAATGCGCTTCAAATCCACTTAAACACAATTCAAGAATTAACAATGCCAGAGGGAGATCGTGATTTTACTGGTGCACTATGGCGTATTGAAGAAATTATTAAAAAATTACCTGTCCCTGTCATTGTCAAAGAAGTTGGTTTTGGTATGAGTCGTGAAACAGTTAAGAAGCTCACTCAAGCAGGGGTTTCTATTGTCGATGTCGGTGGTTTTGGTGGGACAAACTTTGCCAAAATCGAAAATGCAAGACGACATCGATTGCTGTCGTTTTTTAATTCATGGGGAATTCCAACAGTTGCTTCAATAGCAGAGGTGAAATACAGTTTCCCAGACTTAACTGTATTAGGGTCAGGGGGCATACAGTCAAGCTTAGACATTGTTAAGGCATTGTCTTTAGGTGCATCCGCAACAGGGTTAGCAGGGTATTTGCTTAAAATCTTATTAGCTGAGGGAATAGAGGCTAGTATTATAGAACTTGAAGAAATCAAGAAGGAAATTGGGTTTATGCTGACAGCTCTTGGTGCAAGAACGATTCAGGATCTTCAAAAGGCACCTTTGGTAATCGAAGGGAAAACTCATCATTGGCTTAATGAACGAGGAATAAACACAAAAATCTATAGTAATCGATAAAGCTCCCTCAATCAGGGAGCTTTTTTCATTAATATCTTTTATTATTATTTAGCTCTCTAGCCTCTTCTGGGCTGGATAGTTTGGTTGCTCCTTTTTTCTCCAGCTCTTGATCTCGATCAGACTCTACACGACCACTTGCTTTTAACTTGCTTTGTTGACGATCTTTACCCATGATCCCACCTCCTCTTAATTAACATGAATCATTTTTTAAAGTTTATACATCTTACGGTTAAAGTACATACTGAAAAGCCATAATGGAGATGATAGGAGGGGTGACATGGAAGGAATATTCTTTTATTGGACATTTTGGGCTCTTTGGATTTGTACGACCTTTTTTATGCGTAAAACGAATCCGAAACGAGTGAAGTACACAGTCATTATATTATTTTCGATTATTTTATCTTCTCAATCTATACACTTGTTTGGGCTAGAAGTGTCTGTTGTTACAATTTTCTTTTTAATTCTAGGCTATTATGAGATTGGGAAAATGAAAGGGAAATCACTAATCTACTTTTTGATCACATCATTTATCCTTATGCTTGCTTATGGGAGTTTTCAACTATTTGAGCTTTTTGATCCTGTTTGGTTAATTCTTGATAGAAACTGGATGTTTGCCGTTGTATTAACGTATATGACCATTATGATGCATAATGAGGTTTTTAAACGGGTGGTAGCGCTACTATTTGGGAGCATTCATGGAGAATTTGTTTATTCTCTAGTCTTGGATGTATATTCAATGGAAATTCCAATCGGTTCACTTCGGTTTTTGGATGTTATTTCTATATCCATTTGTCTCATATTGGCTTGGAGCGGTTTTGAAAAGCTAACTAGCCTGTTTGAAGGACATGTATATCAACTAGAAAAGGGGAGAGGAAGACAATCGTGAGTGAGTACACTTATCCTATATTATTTGGAGTGGTTGTAGGAACAGCAACAAGAATTTATATGCTACGAACAGATTATCGACAGTATCCTACTTACCTGCACGGAAAAATCATTCATGTGGCATTGGGGTTTATTGCTGCAGGACTTGGTACTGTTGCCATACCATCTATACTGGAGGAAGAGTTTACTGCCATCACCTTTTTAACTTTGGCTGCTTCACAATTTAGAGATGTGAGAAATATGGAAAGAAATACATTAAATGAACTGGATAACTATGAATTAGTACCACGAGGAAAAACGTATATTGAAGGCATTGCTATAGCTTTTGAAAGTAGGAACTATTTAGTTATTTTTACTTCCTTTCTTTGTACGCTTGGATTTCTCTTATTCAATATTTTGGGTGGAATCATTGCAGCAGTCATTGCCATTTTCATTTCTACCAAACTAATGTCTGGGGGCAGGCTTGGTGATATTGTAGAAGTGGAGTACTTTGAACCTCGTTTTGACGGTCCAGGTTTGTATGTGGACAATATTTATATAATGAACATTGGGCTACCAGAAAGACAAAAGGAAGTACTAAGCTATGGGATGGGGTTTATTCTTAAACCGAAAAATTTTGACGCTAGGGCGACAATTGCAAATCTTGGGCAGCGTCAGGCCATTCTGCATGATGTTTCCAACGCCTTAGGGGTGTATCGAGATTCTGGTACACCAGCCCTCGTTCCCTTGGCTAAAAGAGACCTAGATGATGGAAGAGTAGGAGTTTTTATTCTTCCGCAAGAAAATGATATTGAGAAGGCGAAGAAAATTATTGAAAAGGTTCCAACTTTAGAAAATGCCATCCGATTGCCTAAAGAGAGAGAGAAAAAATTAGAGGAGAGATAAAATGGATATTGAAAAATTTATCCTTGCTGCCATTACGACGAATCCAAAAAAAGTCCCATGTGGGGTGGCGGTTTTTCATTGTGATGATAAAGAGGAGATGGAAAAAATTACGACGAATCTTGAAGCAATTTTGGATGGAATTGCACATTCTCTTACAGATGAATTGTACGTTATTGTAAAACATTAAAGTGGATTCTTCTGATTTTGTTTGCTAGTACATGACCACTTTGATAATATAATAAAGTTAGACCCTTCTGTTTGTAGAAGGGTTTCTTTACTAAATGCTGATTTACACCATAATTAAATGAGATGTTTGTAATTTCAACTGTTCTTGCACGGATACATAACTTTGCTTATAGATTGTCTGAATAATTGTTGATATCTCTTTTATTATTTTAGAAAGGATGAAAAAAATGGTAAAACCTGTAATAGCGATTGTGGGTCGTCCAAATGTTGGAAAGTCTACAATCTTTAATAGAATAGTTGGTGAGCGGATCTCGATTGTTGAAGATATACCTGGAGTTACTCGAGATCGAATTTATAGTTCAGCTGAATGGCTTAGTCATGATTTCAATATTATCGATACGGGTGGAATTGATATCGGAGACGAACCATTTCTAGAACAGATACGTCAACAAGCAGAAATTGCGATCAGGGAAGCAGACGTAATTATTTTCTTAACAAATGGCAGAGAGGGAGTTACTTCAGCAGACGAAGAAGTAGCAAAAATTCTTTATCGTGCCAAAAAACCAGTGGTCCTTGCTGTAAATAAAATTGATAATCCAGAAATGAGAGATCTAATTTACGATTTTTATGCTTTAGGGTTTGGAGAGCCTTATCCCATCTCAGGTTCACATGGACTAGGTCTTGGCGATCTTTTAGACGCAGCTGCTAAGCATTTTCCAAGCCAGGACGAGAATGATTATGATGACGATGTGATTAAGTTTTCTCTAATAGGTAGACCAAATGTAGGGAAATCGTCGCTTGTCAATGCAATGCTTGGAGAAGAGAGAGTAATCGTAAGTGATATCGCGGGTACAACAAGAGATGCGATAGACTCTATGGTAACGGTAAATGGAGAACGCTACGTCATTATCGATACGGCAGGTATGAGAAAAAGAGGAAAAGTGTACGAAACAACAGAAAAATATAGTGTTCTTCGTGCTCTACGTGCTATAGAACGTTCCGACGTTGTTTTAGTCGTTATTAATGCAGAAGAGGGAATCATAGAACAGGATAAAAAAATAGCTGGTTATGCCCACGAGGCAGGACGAGCTGTTGTGATTGTCGTGAATAAATGGGATGCTGTGGAAAAAGATGAAAAGACGATGAAAGAATTCGAGGAGAAAATACGAGCACATTTCTTATTCCTAGACTATGCTCCAATTGTGTTCCTATCTGCAAAAACAAAAAAGAGAATTCATACATTGATTCCAATGATAAACAAAGCAAGTGAAAACCATTCGATGCGTGTGGACACAAGTGTGTTAAATGATATTATTATGGACGCTGTAGCTATGAACCCTACACCGACAGACAATGGAAAGCGTCTGAAAATTTATTATACGACTCAAGTCTCAGTAAAGCCGCCAACTTTTGTTGTGTTTGTAAATGATCCAGAGCTTATGCATTTCTCATATCAACGATTTATAGAAAATCGTATAAGAGAAGCTTTCGGGTTTGAAGGAACTCCTATCAAAATCTTTGCTAGAGAAAGAAAATAAGTAAAAGGTTGTGATGCTATGCAAATCCAAAAAGAAAAAATAGCAGTAATTGGAGCGGGAAGCTGGGGAACCGCCCTCTCACTAGTGTTAGCTGATAACAATCATGAGGTAAGATTATGGGGACATAATCCTGATCAAATAAGTGAGTTAAATACTACTCACACAAATAAGAAGTATTTACCCGAAATTATACTTCCGGAAACAATTGTTGGTTACGACTCTCTTGAAGAGGTGCTAAAAGAAGTAAACACCATCATATTGGCTGTACCAACTAAGGCCATTCGTGAAGTGTTAAAAAAGATGATTTCATTTGTTGAACATCCCTTAACAATAGTCCATGTAAGTAAAGGGATTGAACCAGATACACTTATGCGTATCTCAGAGATGATTGAAGACGAGATGCCAAAGCATCTTTTACAGGATGTCGTTGTATTATCTGGACCGAGTCATGCTGAAGAGGTGAGTCTTCGTCAACCAACAACAGTGACTGTCTCATCCAAGAGCATGGAAGCAGCTGAACAGGTGCAGGATTTATTTATTAATCAACATTTTCGCGTATACACAAATCCTGATATTATTGGAGTAGAAGTGGGTGGCGCATTAAAGAATATTATTGCGTTAGCTGCTGGTATCACTGACGGGTTAGGGTATGGAGATAATGCAAAGGCAGCCTTAATAACAAGGGGGCTTGCTGAAATTGCTCGGCTAGGTACAAAAATGGGTGCCAGTCCGCTAACCTTTTCTGGCTTAACAGGGATTGGTGACTTAATCGTAACATCAACAAGTGTTCACTCAAGGAACTGGAGAGCTGGAAATTTACTCGGCAAAGGCCAAAATTTAGAAGAAGTGCTGGAGAACATGGGAATGGTAGTAGAGGGTGTTCGAACCACGAAAGCTGCTTATCAATTAGCCGAAAAGTACGGTGTGAAGATGCCAATAACAACGGCTTTATACAATGTTTTATTTAACCATGCAAAACCGAAGGATGAAGTTGATTTGCTCATGACACGTGTAAAAACTCATGAGATGGAAGATCTTGCAAATGTACTTGTTGAAAAGGGATTGGAATAAATATTTTTAAAAATGGGCCTTTCAATGATGCGTTTACATAGAGAAATGCATACAATGCAACGAAGCAAACCTGGTAACATGAACAGGGAGTATGTATATTTAGTCTTACGAGCTAAAGTAAAGTGACGCCCCTCCTTTACTTTAGCTTTTTTTTCAATCTATAAAACGAATAAGGCAAGCATCGAGACAATTATGATATAATATTTTAGGCAAAGGGAGGGAGTTACAAAATGTCACCGTCACTAATGAAAATGTGGATCTCCTTGGCGGGGATGGGCTTTATGTTTATTTCCATTATTTTAATTTATTTCAGCAGATTTAAGTTTTCTAACAAAGTTTTAAAAGCAATAACAGCTATTATTG
>WTKE01000064.1 GCA_011524525.1 Bacillus sp. (in: firmicutes)
TCGGAGATGTGTATAAGAGACAGATATGTGACAATTTAAATTCTCCTACTATATGTTTATGGATGTAAATAGTTGTCCTACTACAAAAAAAATCGCCTATAAAAGGCGATTTTAAAAGACTAAATAAAAAATTCCTATAAACACGAAGATTCCACAAAGGATTAAAAGTATTTTTGCTAGCTTTTCCATTTACGTACTCCTTTAAGATATGCCTGCCCCAATTACATACGATAATCCAACTGATATAACCATTGAAATGAATCCTACAGCTCGGTTGTCATTCTGAATTTCTTCATCAATTCTGAATTTTGGTGTTAAAAACTCAAAAATAAAATAAGCTACCAGTAGTAAAAAGAAACCAAAGACTCCCCAACCAATCATAGTTATGAGTGAATCATGCTGCTCTATTGAATGCCTAAAAATATTGGCGATTCCAAAAATCTTGCCACCAGTCGCCATAGCAACGGCAACATTTCCATTTTGAATTTCTTCCCAATTTCGGTATTTCGTCACAAGCTCAAAAATGGCTAGAAACACAATCATACATAAAATAACGACACTGCAATATGCGGCTATATGAACAAATTCATTCTCCCAAAAACCGTTCAACTTTCTCTTCCTCCTTACTTGAACTCAACGATTGTTACACCAGAGCCGCCTTCTCCAGCCTCACCAAAGCGAATCTTTTTAACAGACCGATGATTTTTCAAGTACTCTTGTACACCCTGCCTTAATGCTCCCGTGCCTTTTCCATGAATGATCGACACTCTTGGATAATTAGATAATAAAGCATCATCGATGTATTTTTCTACTCTTAAGAGAGCATCCTCATACCGTTCCCCTCGGAGATCTAGCTCTATGGAAACATTCGAATCTCTTCCCTGTATCGTTGTCACATGCTTTTGTACCTTTGGTTTTTCCGATTGGATAAACTCCAAATCTTTTTCTTGGACCTTCATTTTTAGAATACCTATTTGAACCTGCCACTCCTCATCAGATACCTTTTCAACTAAATGTCCCTTTTGGTCAAAAGTTAATACCTTCACTTCATCCCCAACCTGGAATTTATGTTTCTTTTTTTGTGACTCCTTATTTAATGATTTTTCGGAAACAGGTACGGCTTCATTTAGTCTCTTTTTGGCCTCAATCAATTCATGTTCTTTGACATCCGCTTTTTTCTCGATTCGCATTCGACGGAGCTCTCGAATAACTGCTTCCGCCTCTTGTTTGGCCTTTTCAATGATTGCTTGCGCCTCACGTTCAGCTTTTTCACGCAATATGTCTTTTTCTTTATAATAAGAAACAATCTCCTCTTGAAGATCCTTATGAAGCTTTTCAGCCTGCCTTAATGTGTCATGTGCCTCTTCTAACTCATTTTCGGCTTGTTTTTTACTTGCCTCAAGCGCCGCAATCATTTGATCGACTTCGTTACTCTCCGAGCTAACATGTGATCGTGCCATATCAATGACTTTTTCCTTTAACCCAAGGCGTTTGGAAATCTCAAAAGCATTGCTTCGACCTGGAACGCCAATTAAAAGCTTATACGTTGGACTTAATGTTTCTATATCAAACTCAACACTTGCGTTTATTACCCCTTCCCTGTTATAACCATATGCCTTTAATTCCGGATAATGGGTTGTGGCAACCACTCTTGCCCCTGTTTTATAGACAGAGTCTAATATGGAAATAGCAAGTGCAGCCCCTTCCTGTGGGTCGGTACCTGCACCTAGCTCGTCAAATAAAACAAGGCTATCAAAGCTCACATCATTTAATATGTCTACGATATTTACCATATGAGAAGAAAAAGTACTAAGACTTTGCTCAATTGACTGTTCATCACCAATATCGGCGAACACTCGACCAAAGACAGCCATTTCTGATCCATCAAGGGCAGGTATTTGTAACCCAGCCTGAGCCATTAAAGTACATAAACCGACGGTCTTTAGTGTAACCGTCTTCCCCCCTGTATTAGGTCCAGTTATAACGATTGTGGAATAAGACTTGCCGAGTAAAATATCATTTGGAACCACTTCATCCATGTCAATCAAGGGATGTCTTGCTTTAAACAAGGAGATGATTCCTTCGTTATTCATTTTCGGTTTAGAGCCTTTTATTCTTTTACTATACCTTGCCTTCGCAAACATAAAGTCTAGGCTTGTTAATATCTCTACAATGGAATTTAACTCGCTCTCAAACATACCTACTTTTCCGGATAATTCAACCAAAATACGTTCTATTTCCTGCTTCTCCTTGACACGAATCGCTTGCACATCGTTGTTTAACTGCACAATTGTTTGCGGTTCGATGAACAAGGTTTGACCTGAGGAACTTTGATCGTGAATAATTCCTCCATAGTGACCACGATATTCTTGTTTAACAGGTATAACAAACCGGTCATTTCGAATCGTGATAATGGCGTCTGAAAGCATTTTAGCCGCATTAGAAGATCGAATCATTGATTCAAGCCTTTCGCGAACCCTTGCTTCTTTTGTTCGAAGCTGATTTCTAAGAGAGCGTAGGGTTTCACTAGCGGTATCAAGTACTTCTCCACTCTCATCGATTGCCATTCGAATGGGCTCTTCTAGTTCAGCGAGGACAATGATGTTACTTGCATATTCATCTAAAATAGGAATCTCTATTCCTTGTTCAACCATATCTTCTATGAAGCGCCTCATCATCCGGCTCGCATGAATTGTACTAGCTACTTGCACAAGTTCAAGTGGACTTAGCACCCCACCTATGGCGGAACGTCTTATTTGCATTCTGATATCATAAATTCCTGTAAGAGGAACATTGCCCTTTAATCGAAGAACCTTTGCTGCTTCGTCCGTTTCTTCCTGGGTACGTACCACCTCCTCGAAATCCGTCGAAGGAACAAGTGCCTTTACTTTGTCTTTTCCTAAGCTTGAGGAAGCATGTTCAATTAACTGCTCTTTCACTTTTGTAAATTCCAATACCTTTAAAACTCTTTCTTGCATGGAGTGTGCCTCCTAATTCAAAATAAGGTTTAACTTCTATCTTCTGTCTTCTTTTCGCCTTTTTAATAATTCAAGAAATTCTTCCTTAGCCAAAGAATTGATAACTGATTGCTTTTGAATCCATCCTTTTTTCGCTGCAGATATTCCCGTGTCCATATGAGCTAATGTTTCAACCATATGAGCATCAGTATTAATTACCAATTTAACACCTGCTTCTTGCGCCATACGTACGTGTTCTGAGGAAAGATCAAGCCGATTTGGATTCGCATTCAATTCTAACCAAGTATTTGTTTCTTTTGCTAGTTCAATCAATTGCTCGATATCTACTGAATACCCATCACGCTTTCCGATCTTTCTACCGGTCGGATGTGCAATCATATGTACATGTTTATTTTTCAAAGCTGTTTTAAGACGTTCCATGATCTTGTCCTGCGGCTGTGAAAAAGAGGAATGAATAGATGCAATAACAAAATCCATTTGTTCTAGAACTTTATCTTCGTAGTCAAGGGAGCCGTCAGGTAAAATATCCATTTCAACACCCGCTAAAATTGTAATATCATCATATTTACGATTCAATTCATCAATTTCTTGACGTTGTTTCTGCAAGCGCTCTGCAGTAAGTCCATTGGCGACTTTTAAATATTGTGAGTGGTCAGTAATGGCCATATATTCATAGCCTTTTGCACGACAAGCTTCTACCATTTGCTCTATAGAATGCGAACCATCGCTCCATGTCGAGTGCATGTGTAAATCACCTTTTATATGGTCATGAGCAATAATCTCAAGCTCTTCTGTATATTGTTCCACTTCAGTGCCATCCTCACGCATTTCAGGTGGAATAAAAGGCAAACCAAAGTGAGCAAAAAACTCCTCTTCACTATGAAACGTTACAATTTCCCCGGTTTCGATACGTTCCACACCATATTCGCTTATTTTTTCACCACGTTCCTTCGCTAATTGACGCATTCTTACATTATGGTCCTTTGAACCAGTGAAATGGTGTAAAGTCGTGGTAAATTCCTCATCCTTTACTAAACGAAAATCAATCGAAACGTCAAACTCTAATTCCAGGATAATGGAAACCTTTGTATCTCCTTTTGAGACAACTTCTTTTATATGCTCCATGGAGAGCAGCTGCTCCTTCACCAACTGAGGATCAACCGTTGAGATAATGAAGTCTAAGTCCTTGATCGTTTCCTTCATTCTTCTTATACTACCTGCTCTTGAGAAGCGAATCACTCCATCCATTTCAGAAAGAGCAAGCTCAATCTTCCGTGCAACTGGTAACATATAGGCAAGAGGTAGTCGATCTGGCTTGGAGCCAAATTCATTGATTGATTGAAGAATTTTCTCCTCGGTCTTTCCTCCAAAACCAGCAAGCTCTCTTACCTTTTTGTCCACACATGCCTGCTTTAACTCGTGTACATTCGTTATCGATAGTTCTTTGTATAGCTTGGCAATCTTTTTCCCACCAAGCCCTGGAAGTTGTAGAAGGGGGATTAATCCCTTTGGTACTTCTTCCTGGAGCTCTTTTAGTACAGACGATTGCCCATCTTGGATAAATTCTGTAATAACAGCAGCTGTCCCCTTGCCAATACCTGAAATGGTCGTAAAATCATTAATTTGTGATAAATCCTGCTCATTTATTTCAAGGCTATTTGCTGCTTTCCTAAAAGCAGACACTTTGAATATATTTTCACCTTTTAATTCCATATAGGTAGCAATCGTCTCAAGTAAACGAATCACTTCTTTTTTATGTATTGCCACACTGTCCACCTACTTTCGCTATATCCCATTATGAATGATTCACTACTATTTCACCAATGTTTTGAAACCTACTATGTATTATGTACGTTTAAGTATCCAAAAAAGTTTTTTAAAATAAAACAAAAATAAAACTTCTCTTAAAAAGAGAAGTAGTTATATAATCATCCTGTTTAAGTTATCCCCAAAGCTCTTTCACAAGATTTGACAGATAGGGGGTATTTTCAACTATTCCTTTTGCCAAAGAAGAACTAACTAAAGGAGATTGCACGGCTTCAATTGGTAAAAGAGCTGCTATGTATAAAAGTATAAACAAAAGTAAATATACCTCTAAAAATCCAAGTATTCCACCGGCCCAACGATTAAAAGTCTTTAAAATTGGTAGATTGGAAACAAAATCTAGCATACTTCCAATTATTTGTAATACAATCTTAGTTGCAAAGAAAATAGCAACAAAAGCAATTCCCCGATAATATGCATCCTCCATATTTCCTTCTGAGAACATGATTTGTAAATTTGATGCATCCCCAAAGCTTGGATATGGAATCCAAAGGGTTAATTTAGGAGCAAGTTCGGAATAATAGACCTTTGCAACAATAAATGCAATAATGAAGCCAGTAAGATGAATAAATTGAAGGATAAACCCTCTACGAAGTCCAACAAGTAAACCTATTAATAATATAATGATAATGGCAAGATTTAGCATATTCATTCAATCCTTTACTTCTTTAGTTCTCTTTCTAAGCGCTCAAGTTGATCCTTTATTTTCAGATAATCATTCACAGCATTCACTGCTGTAAGCACTGCAAGTTTTGTACTATCAAGTGAGGGATTCTTCTGACCAATCTCGCGCATTTTATTATTTACCAAAGAGGCAACCAATCGAACATGTTCAACACTTTCGTTACCTACAATTACATACTGTTGCCCGTATATTTCAACTGTTGTGCGCTTCTTTTCTGATTCAGACACAGCATTTGCCCCCATTCATAAGAATCCTACACTATATCATAACATGAATATTATTTGAGTGGGAAGTTAAGAATGTCAAAATCAGACGAATCAAGGAAAAATATGTATTTTATTGGAGAGTGTATAATGAGTCAAGTTGTATTAAAACAGTCTGGGGAACAAATAAAGAAGATGCAGGAGTACTACCAACAAAGTCTTTCACCTAAAATACCACCAGGTGGGTTGTTTGCAGCAAAACTATCTGGTTGCTCCATAACCGCATATAAATCAGGTAAAGTACTTTTTCAAGGTCCTTCTTGTGAGATAGAAGCAAAGAAATGGGGTGCTGCGGTTCAACCTCTAAACAAAAAGACTCCGAAGCCTTCACCAAATAAAAGTCATCTACCTGAGCATTTTGAGTCTTTTTCTGTAGTTGGTTCAGACGAGGTAGGTACCGGCGATTACTTTGGGCCTATTACGGTTGTAGCTACTTATGTTAGTAAAGAGCATATTCCCCTGCTAAGAGAGCTAGGCGTCAAGGATTCCAAAGGTCTAAAGGATGAGCAAATTTCAACGATTGCAAAGGAAATCAAGCATGTGATTCCTTATAGCCTATTAACTTTACACAATGAAAAATACAATCAGCTTCAGCAGTCAGGCATGTCACAAGGAAAGCTAAAAGCCCTGTTGCATAACCAAGCCATTGGACATGTACTGAATAAAATATCACCAGAAAAACCGGATGCCATTTTAATCGATCAGTTCGCAAAAGAAGAAGTGTATTATCAGTATCTTAAGGGGCAAAAAGTAATCCACCGTGAAAACGTGTATTTCTCAACAAAGGCAGAAAGTGTTCATTTAGCTGTTGCAGCCGCCTCCATCCTTGCTCGTTACGCATTTGTTCAGCACTTTGAAAATCTTTCAAAGGAGGCTGGATTTATCATTCCAAAAGGAGCAGGTTCCCAAGTAGACGTAGCCGCAGCTAAATTGATTAAAGCAAAAGGGAAAGAAATTCTTCCACATTTTGTTAAGCTGCATTTTGCTAATACAGAAAAAGCATGGAAACTGATTACGAAAAAATGAGAAAAGGAGCATTCCATTGGATGCTCCTTTTCTATTTTATCCTCTTAATACCGCTCCAGCCTGATCCTTCAAAGCATCAAGTACCTTTTCGTGAGCCTTAGTTACTTCTTCGTCAGTTAGTGTTTTTTCTGGATCAAAATATCTTAATGAAAACGCAATGGATTTCTTTCCTTCTTCCAAGCGATCTCCTTCATAAAGATCAAACACAGAAACTTCCTTGAGTAAGCTGCCACCGGCTTTGGTAATAATGTCAGAAAGCTGACCAGCAACTACTTCCTTGTCAACAACCAGTGCGATATCACGCGTAATAGATGGGTAACGAGGAATTGATTCGTATTGTAACGGAGCAATTTCTGCCTCTAGTAAAGCCTTTAAAGATAGTTCAAATACATACGTATCTTTTAAATCTAGTTCTTTTTGAACGTTCGGATGGATTTGTCCGACAAAACCAATTCTCTCTTTCTCTAATAGAAGTTCAGCGGTTCTTCCTGGATGCATTCCTTCCACGGTTGCTTGACGGAACTCCACTCTTTCTGTCAATCCTAATCGAGCAAGTAACCCTTCTAGCACTCCTTTAAGAACATAATAATCAACAGCTTTCTTTTCCCCTTGCCATGGGTGCTGATGCCATAAGCCAGTAATAGCAGCTGCCAAATGTTCCTTCTCTTCTGGAAGCTTATCTTGTTCAGTCGCTAAGAACACGGCCCCTGTTTCATATAATGCAATGCTATCATTTTGACGAGCAGAATTGTATTTTACGACTTCTAGTAACTGTGGCAAAATGCTCAGACGTAATACACTGCGGTCTTCACTCATCGGCATCGCCAGCTTAACAGGTTCCCGTTTATCAAGAGCAAATTGAGTGGATTTGGTTTCATTCGTCAAAGAATAAGTGACTGCTTGAAATAACCCTGCACTTTCTAGGTAGCGACGGACGATTCTGCGTTTTTTCTGGTAATCACTTAATTTCCCTGGAGTAGAAGCACCCTTTGGAAGAGTTTTAGGGATATAGTCGTAGCCGTAAATTCTTCCAACTTCTTCAACTAAATCTTCCTCAATCGTAATATCACCACGACGAGTAGGTACGGTTACTGTAATTTCGTCCCCTTCAACATTCGTAACAAATTGGAGGCGGGCAAAGATATTTTGAACTTCATCCATGGATATTTCAGTACCAAGCACACCATTGATTTTGTCTAATGTAATGGAAACAACCGCAGGCTCCACCTTTAGCGCATCTGCCTCGACCGATCCTTCTAAAACTTCCCCATTTGCATACAGAGCTAATAGCTCAGCCGCTCTGTCTGCTGCCGCTCTAACACGATTCGGATCTACCCCTTTTTCATAGCGTGCACTAGCTTCACTGCGCAATCCATGATCCTTTGAAGCTTTACGAATAGGTGCTCCTACAAAATATGCAGACTCTAATAACACGGTTGTTGTTTTTGTTTCTACCTCAGAGTTCGCTCCACCCATAACTCCTGCTAATGCAACCGGCTCTTTGCCGTTTGTAATCACAAGGTGATCTGTTGTTAATGAACGTTTGGCATCATCAAGCGTTGTAATCGTTTCACCTTGGTGCGCACGACGAACAATGATCTCTTTCGAGCCAAGACGATCATAGTCAAAGGCATGAAGCGGTTGACCGTATTCCATTAGAATGTAATTCGTTATATCGACAACATTATTATGAGGACGTACCCCTGCAGCCATCAGGCGTGTTTGCATCCATAATGGAGATGGACCAACCTTAACATTTTTAATCACTTTGGCAACGTAAAGTGGATTATCCTCCGGAGCATCTACAGCAACAGAGATATAATCGCTAGCACTTTCGTTACTTGATGAAACCTCAGGCTTCGGAAGCTTTACTTCTTTCCCTAGAATGGCCGCAACCTCATAGGCTACACCTAGCATACTTAAACAATCTGCTCGGTTCGGAGTTAAGCCTAGTTCTAAAATTTGATCATCACGACTTAACAGCTCAAGTGCATCTTCCCCTACTGTTACCTCATTTGGAAAAACGAAGATTCCTTCAGAGAATTCCTTAGCAACAAGCTTGCTCTCAACCCCTAGCTCCTGCAAGGAACAGATCATTCCGTTTGACTCTTCGCCGCGAAGCTTTGCTTTTTTAATTTTGAAGTTTCCTGGTAGAACAGCTCCTACCTTCGCAACAATAACATGTTGCCCTTTATCTACATTCGGAGCACCACAGATGATTTGAACGGGCTCTCCTTCTCCAACATCTACTAAACATTTATTTAGCTTATCGGCATTCGGATGCTGCTCACGTTCTAACACGTGACCGACGACGAGTCCTTTCATCCCTTCATTAAGAATCTCAACGCCTTCTACTTCAATCCCACTTTTTGTAATTTTATCGGCTAGTTCAGAAGCTGTGACACCAGAAAGGTCCACGTACTCTTGAAGCCATTTATAAGAAACAAACATTCTTGTTATCCTCCTATTCGTGTATCGAAAATTGCTTTAAGAAACGTACATCATTTGTATAGTAATGACGAATATCATCCACGCCGTATTTTAGCATGGCTATTCTCTCTGGCCCCATCCCGAATGCAAAGCCTGTATATTTCTTTGAATCATAACCAGCCATTTCAAGTACGTTCGGATGCACCATTCCAGCTCCAAGAATTTCAATCCAACCCGTTCCTTTACAAACACTACACCCTTTTCCGTTACAAATTTTACAAGAAATATCCATTTCAACAGATGGTTCTGTGAATGGGAAGAAGCTAGGACGTAAGCGAATCTCACGGTCTTCACCAAAGATTTTTTTCGCAAATACATCTAGTGTCCCTTTCAGGTCACTCATTTGAATGTTTTCTCCTACCACAAGACCCTCGATCTGCATGAATTGGTGAGAATGCGTTGCATCGTCATTATCACGGCGATAAACCTTTCCTGGGCAGATAATTTTAATTGGACCCTTTCCTTCTTTCTTTTCCATCGTTCTTGCTTGCATTGGTGATGTATGTGTACGAAGAAGGATTTCTTCCGTTATATAAAAGGAATCTTGCATATCACGAGCTGGATGACCTTTTGGTAAGTTTAAAGCCTCAAAGTTATAGTAATCACTTTCTACTTCGGGACCTTCTGCAATCGTGTAGCCCATACCAATAAAGAGGTCCTCGATTTCTTCAATGATTCTTGTTAATGGATGATGGTTACCTGTTTTTACTGGTCTACCTGGAAGCGTTACATCAATGGTTTCGGAAGCAAGCTTTTTAGCCACCTCTTCTTCTTCCATAACCGCTTGTTTTTCTTCAATTGCTTTTGCAATAACGTCTCTTACCTCGTTTGCCAATGCTCCCATTTTAGGACGTTCCTCAGCACTTAGCTTCCCCATCCCTTTTAGTACCTCAGTAATGGGGCCTTTTTTCCCTAGATAAGATACACGAATATCATTTAACTCTTTTAAATCAGTCGCTTTCTTTATTCCTTCAAGCGCTTCTTGCTGAAGCTCTACTAAGCGTTGCTCCATGTTCTTTCCTCCTTATCATTTTTAGACAAAATAAAAAACCTCTTCCCTGAAAGGGACGAGGTTTCATTATTCGCGGTACCACCCTTAATTAATGTAGACATTCTTACTCCTACATTCACTTCATTGCTGATAACGGCTTTAAACCGGTGCATCTTTACACTTCATTATGAAATGGTCCCGATGCCAACTCGGGAGGTGAACTTCGTTTACTTTTTCTATAAAAATGCTTTCAGTCTAAGGCATTTTCTCCCTAACATAGATGGTGGTAAACTACTTTTCTCCGTCTTCGTTTTTTGGTATGTAATTTTTGCTGTTATTATAGTATACTTTCCTACTTATTTCAAACCCATTTTAGAAAGATGTGTGCCTATTTTATCCACGTAAGTAATATAACAAAATTCCTGTTGCTACTGCAACATTTAATGATTCACTTTTCCCATGAATCGGAATATATAGATTAGCTGTTGTTTTACTTAATAGCTCTTTACTTACACCGTTCCCTTCATTTCCGACGATTAAGGCATATGATCCAGTTGGTTGTGTTTGATGGAATGGTTCAGCATTCTCTAATGCTGTTCCATAAACAGGGATGCCTCGGTCCAGAAGATCGCTTGTCCAAGTAGAGATATCGCCTTTAATAACCGGAAGATGAAAATGACTTCCTTGGGCAGATCTAAGCACTTTGGAATTATACATATCCACACTTCCATTACCAATTACCACAACATCCACACCAGCAGCATCTGCTGTACGAATCATCGTTCCTAAATTTCCTGGGTCTTGGACAGCATCAATTAAAAGATAAGATGTTCCTTCTGTATGTGATGGCTTTTCTTGATAACAAACAGCAAAAATACCTTGTGGTGTATCTGTTTCGGCTAATAGCTTAATGATGTCAGCAGGCACAGAGAACATCGGTGTTGATCCGTAATCAAAGCTTGGCGGAAGCTCCATGTTTTCTTGTACAATGACTTCTTCAATACGACCTGCTTTTAGCGCTTCCTCCACTAAATGGAACCCTTCGACTAGAAATAGGCCTGTTTTATCTCTTTCCTTTTTCGTTAATAGTTTCTTCCATTGCTTCACCTTTGGGTTACTACTCGAGTGAATATGCTTCAAGGTAAAACCCCTTCTTTCCTTTTTTCTCGGGTTTTCTTATTATAGCGTAACTTAAGTACATAATAATAACAAAAATAGAAAACATATTAAAGAAAATGAAGAAGGAGTGGGTAAAATGAATCTTAACTTAAGAAATGCAGTTATTCATAATGTATCAGGAAATACACAAGACGAGCTAAGAGACACCATCGTTGACGCTATTCAAAATGGCGAAGAAAAAATGCTTCCAGGCTTAGGAGTACTTTTTGAAGTCATCTGGAAAAATGCATCCGACCAAGAAAAAAGCGAAATGCTACAAACCCTAGAAAGCGGCCTAAAATAGGGTGTCTGTCACCGCTCGTGGACAAATTCTTTGATTTGTCCACGGAAGGTGACAGACACCATCCGTGGACATTTCGGGTGGTTTTGTCCGCCTGAGGTGGACAGTTATAGCCTAAGCTTACCAAACAAAGACAGCGTGCCTGAGCATGCTGTCTTTGTTTGGTTTCTTATTCAAGTGTGATGCGGTCTACTGTTTCACGATCTAGACGTTTGATAACTTCAACGATTAGTTTTACTGCGTTTTCGTAGTCATCACGGTGCAGCATTGCTGCATGTGAATGGATGTAACGAGTAGCAATCGTTATTGCTAAGGAAGGGACTCCTTTATGAGAAATATGGATGGACCCCGCATCCGTGCCACCGCCAGCAATTGAATCGAATTGATATGGAATTTCAAGTTCATCTGCTGTATCTGTTACTAAATCTCTTAATCCTTTGTGAGACACCATACTTGCGTCATACAGAATGATTTGTGGGCCTTTACCCATTTTACTTTGGGCTTCCTTCTCCGACACACCAGGAGTGTCACCAGCGATCCCAACATCTACTCCAAATCCAATATCAGGCTCAATGGCTGCAGCAGAAGTTCGTGCCCCACGTAAGCCTACCTCTTCTTGTACACTTCCAACTCCGTATACAATGTTTGGATGCTCTTCATTCTTCAATTGCTTTAACACATCAATCGCAATCGCACAACCAATCCGATTATCCCAAGCTTTTGCTAATAAAAGCTTGTCATTGTTCATCACCGTAAACTCAAAGTATGGCACGACCATGTCACCAGGACGGACTCCCCACTCTGTTGCTTCCTCACGACTTGATGCACCAATATCTATAAACATATCTTTAATTTCTACTGGTTTTTTACGAGCTTCAGGGGATAAGATATGCGGTGGCTTTGACCCAATAACTCCCGTCAAATCTCCCTTTCTTGTAACAATCGTTACACGTTGCGCTAACATCACCTGAGACCACCAACCACCAACCGTTTGGAAACGTAGGAATCCTTTATCATCAATTTGTGTGATCATAAAACCTACTTCATCTAAGTGACCAGCAACCATTACCTTCGGACCGTTCGCATCTCCTACTTTTTTAGCAATTAAGCTTCCAAGTCCATCAGTTGTTACTTCATCCGCATACGGAGCAATATGCTTGTTCATCACTTCTCTTGGCTCACGCTCATTCCCTGGAATTCCTTTGGCATCTGTTAATTCCTTAAGCATCGCTAAAGTCGCATCGAGCTTTGTCATTTATTTCGACTCCCTTAATATGTATTATGTTTATAGTATACTAGCTACAACTTAAATGCACAAAGTATACATTAATAGCCTTCTTTCTGCCTTTTATAATTTACTTCATTTTTAGAGATATATGCTTCTTTTATCTCTTCTGACGTAAATCCTAGCATCTTACCTAAAACAAAATAATTGTCTAGCATGCTTCGATACGCTTCAATACTCCTATCTGCAGAAAAACGATGAACCGTTTCATACATGGATAAAAACTGATTTGTCACATTTTCCTCTTCTAATTCTATTTCATCTACCTGTACATCACGCTCAAATCCACAATCAATTCCAAGTGATAAAATAAAATGAACTCCATCTACAAATTCCTCTAAAATGACTTCTTTCGGGGAAGCACCTTTTACACTCCAAAACTTAAAACAACGTGTTTCATTTGCTAGTTCTCCTAGTTCAACCAACAAAGCTAGAACCTTTCTACTTATCAGACTATCTGTTTGTAATTCGTGTTTTTCTGCGATATGTTTATCCAAACCTTTTTGCATCTCAAATAACTGTTGTAAATCCATCATTTCACTCTTTTCTATATATATTACTTTAATCATAATGAAATTAAGAAAAAAATTCACTTAAAAGCAATATTTAATGAAACCTTTTACAAATAAAGACGTATATAAGGAAAAATGAAGAGTGGAGGGCTTAAGTATGATGTGGCTACTACGCATGCTCCTAATAGCATTTATCTTATTTTTAATATACAGCGCCTTCAAATTTGTGTTAAACCCAAAGCGAAAATTGGAGTTGGCTCACGAGCAAAAGCAATTTTTTTTACTCGATGATATAAAAAATGTTCGTAAGAATTTTCTTTTAACCTATAAAGGTGTTCTATTCGAAGGCGAAAAATACTTAGGCACAACCGAGAACACGTTCGAGGTTGTTTCTATATTCATTTGGCCACATAGTACCTCTGCGCTAAATGGTTTGTCAAAGGAAGACTTCCGTAATATCGAGATGGAAGTAGCTGTCTTTTATCCGAACGCAAAAATTGACTGGAAAAGTCCCATTCATGAATTTATGAAAAAATAAACGTTCAAGGGAACATCCCTTGAACGTTTATTTTTAGCCCTGCTTCTCTAGCTTTGTTTCCTTAAAGAAATCCCTCCACTTAATAATCGTCATCTTCTCCCTTAGTATATAAACAAGAATAGATAAAGAAAACAAAATAATAACAATCATCGTTGGAGTAAATTGACTAATAAATTGACCAAAGACCGTGTAAAAGAAAGCTAATGGAAGATTCGTAATAAAGGCTGCCTTTGAATACTCTTTAAAGCCGCGGTGTCTTTCCATTAAACAAAAATTTAATAGTTGATAATGAACAAAAGGAACAAGGCGTAAAATCGAAATCTGACTAACTGTTAAATTACGATATTCTCCAAACCACTTTTTTCGAATCGAGGACAGTTTTTCTTGTGTTCGCGGGAATTTTGAAACGACAGCAAAAAACAATATGCTGCTAATCATTAACCCAATAAGCGAGTAGATCGTACCTGCAACTGTTCCAAAAAGAATTCCACCTGCAATACAGATGATGACTACAGGAATAAATAAAAACTGTCGTAACGAATGGAACAAGACGAATATAATCGGGGTGAAAACTCCACCAGCCTGAAACATGACAAGCAGTAACGCTAACTCCTCATCCATATGACCACCCCTTAAGCAGTTTCTTGATGTCTATTACAGCTTATCGAGGAAGGACCATTTCTATGACAACTATTCCTTTAATTCCATACATAGTAAAGCAAAAGACCGATTTGAAGAACAGTCAAAAACGGCAATCCCCATTTAAAGTTAGGATGCTTCGTTTTATGACGAAAGGACCTCATTCCGATAAAGGCTCCTAACGCGCCTCCCAAAAAGGCGAATTGCCAAAGTTTTGCTTCTCTAATTCGATACTCATTTTTCTTTGCCTTCTGTTTATCAGCAAACATTAACGAACAACTGACGATATTTATCAGCAGTAAATAAACCAAAATATATGTAAGCATACTATTCCTCCTTGAAGAACTAAAAAAAGCCACCCTCTAGTAAGAGAATGGCTTCTATAGACTAATAAGTCAATTATTTTGCTAGGCTTTGCTTAGCAGCATCAGCTAATTGAGCAAATGCCTTTTCGTCGCTTACTGCAAGTTCAGCAAGCATTTTACGGTTTACTTCGATACCTGCAACGCTTAAACCGTGCATTAAACGGCTATAAGAAAGACCGTTCATACGAGCTGCTGCATTGATACGAGTGATCCAAAGCTTACGGAAGTCACGCTTCTTTTGGCGACGATCACGGAATGCATACATTAGAGATTTCATAACCTGTTGGTTAGCTACTTTGTATAATGTATGTTTTGAACCATAATAACCTTTTGCTAATTTAATAACTTTTTTACGACGTCTGCGAGTTACTGTACCGCCTTTAACACGTGGCATATGTTTTCCCTCCTAATTTGCAATTACTTAAGATTTACTAGTAAGTTACGGATGCGCTTGTAATCGCCTGAAGAAACTAGAGTTCCTTTGCGAAGCTTACGCTTTGCCTTTGTAGATTTGTTAGCGAATAAATGGCTTCTGTATGCGTGTGAACGCTTCAGTTTACCAGATCCTGTTCTCTTGAAACGCTTTGCTGCGCCGCGGTGAGTTTTCATTTTTGGCATTAGGGATTCCTCCTCATTACTTGTCGTTTTTAGGTGCTAATGTCATAAACATGCTTCTGCCATCCATTTTTGGATGAGATTCCACTGTTGCTACTTCTTTACAAGCTTCTGCAAAGCGGACTAAAACACGTTGTCCGATCTCTTTATGTGTAATTGCACGACCTTTGAATCGAATCGATGCTTTTACTTTATCGCCTTTTTCCAAGAATTTAATCGCATTACGTAACTTTGTATTAAAGTCATGCTCATCAATGGTTGGGCTAAGTCGAACTTCTTTAGTGGTAATGATTTTTTGATTTTTACGTGCTTCTTTTTCCTTCTTCTGTTGTTCAAACTTAAACTTACCGTAGTCCATAATACGTGCTACTGGTGGTTTCGCGTTTGGTGCAACAAGAACAACGTCAAGATTTACACGCGTAGCAATCTCAAGTGCTTCGATTTTTGATTTAATGCCTAGTTGTTCGCCATTTTGATCAATTAGACGTACTTCGCGGGCACGAATACCCTCGTTCAACAACATGTCTTTGCTAATAGCTGGACACCTCCAAGGTTTAATGCGAATACAACGTTTGGGTTAAGAAGATTTCATTTTCATAAGAAAAATAAAAAAAGTGCGGATGAACACACCCACACTTTACGATACCCATACGGTAATAAGCCTTTTCGTAAAACCTGCCAACTGCGCTTTGGCGTCAATCAGGTGAGAAGCGGGTGCTTCTTCTTTATCTCAAACTCGTATTCAATTTACCTTAGCAACTATATCACAATAAATAATACATGTCAACGAAACACTTTTCTTATCACAACGAAATGAATTGTATCAAAAATAAACGTTTGTGGCAATACTTTTTCAAAAAATAAACAAAAAGAGGATGATCAGACATCCTCTTCTGTGAAAAACTTAGCGTTTTACTTCCATCTTCAAATCTTCAACAAACGTTTCGAAGGAAACAACCTCTGACTTTTGCTCCCCATATTTTCGTACATTCACTGCCTTTTCTGCTACTTCATTGTCACCAACGACTAGCATATAAGGAGTTTTTTGCATTTGGGCTTCACGAATCTTGTAACCGATTTTCTCATTACGATCATCGATCTCGACACGAATGCCTTCTGCCTGAAGAAGTTCTTGCACTTGCTTTGCGTAGTCAAAATGAACATCAGGAGATACAGGAATCACTTGCACCTGTACAGGTGCTAACCAAGTAGGGAAAGCTCCTTTGTATTCTTCAATCAAGAACGCAACAAAACGCTCCATCGTTGAAACGACCCCACGGTGAATAACAACAGGACGATGCTGTTTCCCATCCTCACCCACATAGTTCAAATCAAAGCGTTCTGGTAACAAGAAGTCTAACTGGACAGTAGAAAGGGTTTCTTCCTTGCCAAGAGCTGTCTTTACTTGAACATCAAGCTTCGGACCATAAAAAGCCGCTTCACCCTCTGCCTCAAAATAATTTAGACCTAAGTCATCCATTGCTTCTTTAAGCATGCTTTGAGCCTTTTCCCACATTTGATCATCATCAAAATACTTTTCTTTATCTTCAGGATCGCGGTACGATAGGCGGAAGGAGTAATCATTGATATTAAAATCTTTGTATACTTCCAATACCAATCCTACCACTCGCTTAAATTCATCCTTGATTTGATCTGGACGAACAAATATATGCGCGTCGTTTAATGTCATTCCACGGACACGTTGAAGGCCAGATAGTGCCCCTGACATTTCGTAGCGGTGCATCGTTCCAAGCTCAGCAATACGAATAGGAAGCTCACGATAACTATGAATACCGTGCTTATAAATCATCATATGATGTGGACAGTTCATAGGGCGTAAAACAAGCTGCTCATTGTCCATTTCCATAACCGGGAACATGTCTTCTTGATAATGATCCCAGTGCCCTGATGTTTTATATAAGTCAACGCTTCCCATCACAGGTGTGTACACGTGGTCGTACCCAAGTCGCGACTCCTTATCCACGATATATCTCTCGATAATACGGCGAATCGTGGCACCCTTTGGTAACCACATCGGAAGGCCTTGTCCCACTTTTTGCGAGTTCATGAATAAATCTAATTCTTTACCTATTTTTCTATGATCACGTTCTTTTGCCTCTTCCAGTAGTCGAAGATGTTCAGCCAAGTCTTCTTTCTTAAAGAAAGCTGTTCCGTATATACGTTGAAGCATTTTATTATCGCTATCGCCTCTCCAGTATGCACCTGCAATACTTAGAAGCTTAAATTCCTTCAATTTCCCTGTCGATGGAACATGAACTCCACGACATAAATCGAAGAAATCCCCTTGCTCATAAATAGTCACCGTTTCTCCTGCAGGGATGGCTTCGATCAGCTCAAGCTTGTATTCATCACCAATCTCCTTGTAGAGTTGAACAGCCTCATCACGACTAACTTCTTTACGAACAATCTCAATGTTTTCGTTAATAATTTTTTTCATTTCTTTTTCAATTAACGGAAGATCTTCTGGTGTTAATGATTCCTCAATATCTACATCGTAGTAAAATCCACCTTCAATAACTGGACCCACACCAAGCTTTACATTTTTGTATAGGCGCTTAATCGCTTGTGCCATTAAGTGGGCACTACTATGTCTAAGGATTTCAAGTGCATCTGCACTATCCTGAGTGACAATTTCAATTGCTCCATCTTGCTCAATCGGACGTTTAAGGTCATACAACTGGCCATCTACTTTTCCAGCCAATGCCTTCTTTTTCAGCCCTGGGCTAATGGAGGCAGCAACATCTTCTGTTGTTGTTCCAAACGGAAACTCCTTTACTGCACCGTCTGGGAACGTTAACTTTACAACATTTGACATAACCATTTTCCTCCTAAATATAAAATAAAAAAACTCGTCCCTCGGAAAGGGACGAGTTTATAAACAACACGTGGTTCCACCCTAATTTTCACCTTGATAAATCCATCAAAATGACTTTAAGATAAATAGATAACGGACTTTATCCGTCAGCCCATACTTAATAATATTGTTCAAGGCTGATGTTTAGAGGTGGTAAGCGATTCAATCGTGTTAGGAAGCTTCCAGCCAACGCCTTCCCTCTCTGATAACCGTATATAAACGCTCATATCCTCATCATAACATTTATATCATGAAGTTGTACCTTATTATGTACGTATTATAATTTGTTCATGAGGGAAAAGCAAGTATCTATCTAGAAATTCTCATCAGCAGCAAGTGCTAATTTTCTTTTACGATCATGAAATAAGTTCATCGCTGCTACGACTACTCTTTCCTCAAAAAGATTACAGATCGTTCGAACCAAGGGCTGCTCTGGTTCGTCGGTATACAAATAAATCTTTTGGGGTGCAATAGAAAGCAATGGTGCAATAGTGACACTATCAATATAGACTGGGTGATTGGAAAGTAGTTTCCGATCAATCAGCTGTAAGATTTCTTTTCTTTTTAATTCAAAAAATTTCTCATCAAAAAAGGTGATCGAATCAGACACAATTAAATGTATTACTTTCTTAATCGAGCTTCTTCCAGATAAAAATTCTCTGAGCGTATGAACAAAGATTTGGTACTCTTGCTCAAGTTTATACTCATCAATTGCAACCTCGACCACCCTCTCTATAAGTGTCGTTATGGAACGCAGTCGAAAGCGCAGGAAAGAGTCAAACGAGAAAGACAAACGCTGCGAGAATAATTCATTAATTGCCGATTCTACCAAATTATTTAATGCGTTCACATCCACAAACGATAAAAGTTCCCTTCTGTTTCCGTCAACAATGGCAGTAATAATATCTAGTATTTGTTCCTGTTCATGTTCGTCATCATAACAAAAATGATCTTTTAAAATTTCTCGAGACCAATCGACTAATTTAATTTCCTGAATAAACTGACCAAATGCTTTTTTCACAACCACTTCTTCCAGTTTTCCATCGCATTTTACTATATGTTTATCTTCGATAAGAAGAGTCTCATGATTCAAATGGAGTGAGGATTGTGCGTGTTTCTTTAGCAATTGGTGAAATCTTTTCGCATCCTCTTTATTTTGGAAAATGATCTCAAACAACCAAATCCCCCCTTTTGGTGAAATCAACGCTTGAAAGGTCCATGCGGCTGCATGTCCGTTTTCACAGTCTCTGCTTTCATGTATATGGGGAACTTGGTCAAATTAGAATAAGAGCCAGCGGACTTTTTCCGCTGGCTCCTATATTTCAACTATTTTCTTCTATTTGGACCATCTACTTGGACGGGATGAGCTAAGTATCTTATCCTTTCAAGAAGCCTTCTCGCTTTCATCTTCTCTTCTTCTCCACGTTGACTATACGTGAGATGTACTTCTAACCCATCGAAGTCAAAGTTTGAGGTAAAGAAAGTAGGAAGGTTTTCAAGCATACGGAATTGAAGAATCGTTCCTAACACTTCATCCCTTGCCCAGCTTGACATCGTCTCTGCACCTATATCATCAATCATTAACACCGGTACTCTCTTCACTTTTTCGATTTTTTCATTAAGTGTAGAATCACCAATGGAACTCTTTAGTTCTCTAATCAGTTCTGGAAAATACACAATCATGGAGGAAACTTTTTTCTTAGCTAAGTCGTTTGCAATGGCTCCCAGTAGATAAGATTTACCAACACCGAATTTCCCATACAAATAAAGCCCTTTTTGCATGGTCTCCGGATGATAATTAAGAATGAAATCTGCGGCAAGATCAATGGCTTCTAATCTCCCTGCATAATCACCTTCCGTGTCAATTTCTGAAAAGCTAGCCTTCAGTATTTCCTTCGGCATATACATACTTTGAATTAACTTTTCACTTTTTCTTCTCTCATCAGACATGACCTTCCTTGGACAACGATCATAATGAATCTCAATCGACCCACGGACAAGAACTAATTCTGGCTGGTAGCCCTGCATGATATTTTTACAACTCTCAAGACTCGGACATTCCGTACATTCCGTACATTGAGTCGAATATTCATAGAGCTTGGCCAAATTTCTTTCAATCATTGAACTCGTTAGAATATCACTGTGCTTTGTTATAAACTCCCTGATGTCCGGATGCTGCATAACTTGTCTCTTTTGTCGTTCATACCGTTCTTGAAAGCTTGGACTAGCTGCAAGTTTTTTTAATGTTTCATTGATTCGTTCCAAACACTCACCTCCTAGCTCTTAAACCTTTTTAATTTTTCTTGTAAAGCACGTTTTTTCTCTTCCATCTCTTTATTATCTGAGGATTTCTGATTAGTTTGATCCTCATTTTCATTTTTATCAAACCAATCTGGTAAGCTTTCTGTTCGTATGGCCTTTTTTCTAGTAGTTGTCTTTGGAGTTTGGTTTGCCGTTTGCTTTCCTTCAGCCCAATCTAAGTATTGTCGATGTTCTTTTTTAGCAAGTTCCATGGCCTCAGACACCGTCTGTACCCTTTTACGTGCCCAATGAGAAGCAATTTTATCCACATAAGCCTTTGTCAACTTCATATCTGTTTTCAATAATACGTACTGAATGAGCACGTTCACCACGCCAGGAAGAAGCTTTTGTTGAAACATCACATCTTCAATAATTTGCAAATCACTTTTCGATGGTTCACCCCCACCAGAAATATCAATTAGCAATTGTCGTGGAGACGTTTTCTCCAAGTATTGAACCAATTTCTCTTCTTGAGTTTTAGGCTCCACCGTTGTTGTAACATGTGGAAGTGGTTGTATTTTATCTATTAATAACGGGAGTTGGTCAGAAAAGTTAAGCTGATACCAATCTCTTGCGGATTTTCTAAGTTCATCAATTTGTATCTCACTTAATTCATCAACTGCACTAATCACGATGTTTTTCATTTGGATTGGGTCAATCCCATAGAGGAAAGATAGTTTCGCAATTGCTTCTCGCACTTTTTTAGTAACGGCACGTTTAGGAACAAGATTTTCTGAAAGCCCTGCAAAAAGGAGGTCAAAATCAAAATGTGCTTCATCTACCTTAATGGTCTCAGGATTCACTCGATCAAAGTATACACGTTGCTCTTCAAGTTTCAGATCATCTCCTAGTTGTGTCAAAGGGTTACCTGGAACAGCAGAATCAAATACTTCTTGAAATGACCTTGTAACATTCTCGTACCCGTTTTCTTTTTCTAAGACATGTTCATCACTAAAAAACCTTTTAAGTTTAGAAAATTGATTTTTACCTACTTTTCGATATAAATACACGTTAAGCATGCCGTCTAGAAAAAACTGACTAGGCGTTATAGGCGGCTTTAGTTCATATACAAATGATCGAAGCCCTTCCTCTGTTCGCACATACGTGGAAAGAAGGCCAATTCCTTCTAACTTTAAACGAGCATCGTAAATTTGTTTTAAATTACTATCCATCACGTTCATAAGAGCATGATGTGAACTACCATCAGATGATAAGCGGTTCTCATCTATTTGCGACCAAAGGGTCATATAGAGACTGAATGCTATCGGACCAATCAATGGTTGATATAAGAGTGTCAGCACCTTTCGATCATAATCAAATAACAAACCATTTGAGGTCACCTCATAGCGATCCACTGGTAGCATTTCCTGCCAATGCTGAGCCATAGGCTTCATTTCCTCTCTTAAAAAACAAACTTCCCTACTAATCCTTTTTTATCAATTCCTTTAATTCTTCAATAAATACGTTAATATCTTTAAATTGTCTATATACAGAGGCAAATCTTACGTACGCAACCTCATCTAATTTTGCTAAACGATCCATAACCATTTCTCCAACTGCTTCACTCTTTATTTCCGATACTCCATGACTGCGAAGTTCTTTTTCTATATCGGAAGTAATCTTTTCTAATTCAGGTAAAGCAACAGGTCTTTTTTCACAAGCTTTAATCAGACCACGTAGAATCTTATCACGGCTAAATTCTTCTCTAGTTCCTTCCTTTTTTACGACAATCAAAGGAATTTCCTCTACCTTCTCAAAGGTGGTAAAGCGAAAGGAACATTTCTCACACTCTCTTCTTCTGCGAATCGATCTATTTTCATCGACAGGTCTTGAATCGAGAACACGAGTATGATTATTTTGACATGCAGGACATTTCATAACATCAACTCCGAAACAGAATGGATTCTGCTGAATCTAACACTATCTTATTAAAACTTCATTTGGAGTACAAGCAATTCTATTCTGCTGCGTGTTTTCCAACACCAATATACGGATGCTTCTTATCTAATTCTTGATAAATACGAGCGATTTCTGCTTTTAAGCTTGGGTATGCACCCAACAGCACCGTTTGCTCAGTGGAAACATTGATATCTACAGCCGTCTCGTAAGGCTTAACCGTTATAATCGTAATAATGGCAAACATTTTCTTTCCACGATTGATTTCAACTGCAATTTCCCCGTGGTCAATCGAATCACTTACCACTTTTGCATGCTGATCATTTTCAAGGATTTCTTTAACAGATTGGAACAAAGATTGGAGATTTACTCGGTAATATCTCGTTCTAAGCTCTTCCTCTATATGATTTTCTTTTGTTTCACATTGCCTATTAAATTGTCTAAACACCTGTTTTACAAATGACATCATGATTCCTCCAAATTGAAAGATGTATGTACATATATTTTAACCTAAAAGGACAGGCAATGTTAATGTTTCAAAAGAGAAATTAAAAAGAGGTGTATAATAATATACACCTCTCGAATTTCATAAGTTTAGTAAGCTACGATTATAGTACTTTCGCCTTTGCTTGTTTAACTTGAACAGGACCCATTCCACGAGGAATTTCGATGTTCTCACGAGTTTGAGCACCTAATGCTTCAGCGATATAGTCTGCAGCGATATTAGGATCCATGTCTCCACAAGTATACACATCAATACTAGCATAGCCATGTTCAGGAAAGCTGTGAATAGTTAAATGTGATTCAGAGATAATAACCACTCCACTCACACCTTGTGGTGCAAATTTGTGAAAAGCAACCTCTCGAATTTCAGCACCAGATTTTAATGCCGCATCTGCAAAAATTTGCTCAATTTGCTCCATATCATTTAACTTTTCAAAATTACAACCCCATAACTCAGAAATAACGTGACGACCCATAGTTTCCATATTCAAATTTCCCCCTTTAACCATTTTTACTACAGTAACTGAAATTCCCTAATTTTTTGGATTATAACTACCACGGGGGAAAGTTAGTCCAAAGAGGTCCTAACCCTTTAAGTAGATATAGATTCCAAATTTCAAGAAGTTCACGATGACTAGTATACTTTGTTTGTTTTTTTTTTGCAATAATGTATTTAAAAAATCTTTACGAAAAAGGAGGAAAAGTAAAATTCCTTTCTTCAAATTCATAAAAAAAATTAGTCTTCTGAGGGTTTCCCAGAAGACTAACCACTTACAACGAGCTGACTCGTTTAATATTTTCTGAAGCTAAAGAAAGTTGAGTGGCCACATGCTTTGTTAGATCAACAACACGACAAGAATAGCCCCATTCATTATCGTACCATGCTAGAACCTTTACCTTGTTTGCACCTATAACCATTGTAGACAACCCATCAACAATCGCAGAATGCTCATTGGTATTAAAGTCAACCGATACAAGTGGCTCTTCTGTGATGGCAAGTATCCCTTTTAGTTCATCGTTAGACACTGTTTCAAATACATCATTTATCTCATCTATCGTTACTTCTCGCTTTAAATCAACCACTAAATCAACTAATGAGACATTGGTTGTTGGAACCCTTAATGACATTCCATGAAGCTTGCCTTTCATATTAGGTAGCACTAATGAAAGAGCTTTTGCCGCACCCGTGCTTGTTGGAATGATTGATTGACCACAAGCTCTCGCTCTTCGAAGATCTTTATGAGGATTATCAATATTTTTTTGATCATTTGTATAAGCATGCACGGTCGTCATTAGGCCATTAATGATGCCAAAGTGATCTTCAAGTACTTTTACAACAGGAGCTAAACAATTTGTCGTACAAGAGGCATTTGAAATGATATCATGCTCAAATATATTTAACTGGTGCTCATTCACACCCATAACAATGGTAATATCTTCTCCTTTTCCCGGTGCCGTTAAGATAACCTTCTTTGCACCTGCTTCTAAATGGAGACTAGCTTTCTCTCTCGCATTAAATTTCCCAGTTGCCTCGATCACAATATCAATATTAAGTGAATTCCATGGAAGCTCCTCTGGATTACGATGGTTAATTAACTTCACCCTTTTTCCATTTACTAATAAGGAATCGTGTTCAGCTACTACCTCACCATCAAACTTTCCGTGATTAGTGTCATACTTTATTAAATGTGCTAATGTTTCTGCAGGATAACTAGCATTAATGGCTACTATTTCTAATGTATCATCACAAATTGCCTTTCTGAAAACCATTCTTCCAATTCTTCCAAACCCATTAATCGCTACTCTAGCCTTCATGTTACGGCTCCCTTCAAAAGTGTTATACTTTATTTCCGTAATTTACAATTAGTATAACATATTAAGCGCGAATTGTGGTGATAAAAAAACCTATTTTCAATAAAAAAACCATCACTTTAATTTGTGATGGTTTTCCAATCCGTAAGAAGCTCTATCAGTTGCTTTTTTGTATCCTCTATCGTCCCATTATTATTAATTACTTTATCAGCAAGCTTCCGTTTATCTTCAATGGGCATTTGAGATTGTATTCGAGCAAGGGCTTCTTCCTTTGTTAACAGATTTCTATCCATTAATCTCTGAAGCTGAACATCTTTCTCCACATACACTAGGAGAACTACATTAACCATATGCTTTAGTCCGCTTTCAAATAAAAGAGGAATATCCAACACAACTACTTGTTCTCCTCGCAAAATCGCTGCTTCTTTCTTTTCATTCATCCTTCTTCGTACATCCGGATGAACAATTTCATTTAATTTTTGCCTTTTAACACTGTCATTAAAAATGATTTCGCCAAGTTGAGAACGATTAATCGTATGATCAGCATTTAATATACCTTCACCAAAATATGTAACGATTTGCTCGTATGCTTCTTCTCCTATCTCAACGGCCTTTCTTGCTTCTACATCAGCGTCAATGACCTCTATTCCCATTTCTTTAAACATATTTGCTACAGTACTTTTCCCACTAGCAATGCCACCCGTTAATCCAACGACTAAAGTCATATTCGGCCCTCCATTTAGCGTAAAAGCCTCCACAAAAGGAGGCTTTTTTCAAATTTTCCATATTCCAATAATGATTAACAATACCCCGGGTAAAAAAGCGAAGCGCTGAAGCCAGCTATTCTCTGAAAAATGTTTCCCAAGCTGTAACCCAGCATAAATAAAGAGAAAACTCATTAATGCAACGGCAGTTCCTAAAATGCTTGGGGAAAAATCTAGCATCGCAGCACCTATTCCGGCCCCAAATGCGTCTAAAGATAACGCTAATCCAAGCATATATGCTTCAATGCCATTGATTGTACCCGATTGATCAAAGTCTGCTGACATCGGCTTTCGTAATATTTGAATAACAATCCCAAGAGATTTAATCTCAAAATCAATAATCGTTTTTGGATGGGGAAGCATGGATGAAGTTGATTTTTCTGAACGAAAAAATTGAGCTAAAACCCATGCCCCTAATAAAATGAGTATGATTCCCCCAATACTCTCGGCAATATCAGGCGATAAAACTGACTCAATGAAATGTCCAATAATCATCCCTACAGTGAGTGTTCCTGCAGAGCATAAAGAGATGACCGCGATTGACTTAAAAGGAATTCGCATTTTCCTCAGACCGTAAGTGAAACCTACACTAAAACTGTCAATGCTAACTGCTAATGCAAGTAGTAATAATGGAACAGATAGTACCATTGGAAAGACTCCTTCCTAACAAAAAGCTAGGATAGTATATGATAGGAGCCCATCCAAGGTTCAACCTACTTTTTCTTTTGACATTTTGGACAAAACACGGTTCCTCGCCCACCGACGACAATTTTTTCTAAAGGAGTATCACATATTTTACAATTTTCACCTTTCCGACCGTAAACAAATAATTCAAGCTGAAACATTCCCATTTGCCCTTGAGAATTCACATAAGATCGTACCGTACTGCCACCCTTTTCGACCGCTTCACTTAGCGTTTCCTTTATTTGTTCATAAAGGATGCTCCACTCTTTTTTCTTCAATGAGCTCGCAATTCTCTCAGGGTGGATTTTCGATCGAAAAAGTGCTTCATCTACGTAGATATTGCCTAGTCCAACGACCACTGTTTGGTCAAGCAAGGCTGTTTTAATTGATCTTTGTGTTTTCGATAACCTTTTCTGCAAATAGGATGACGTAAAATCGGGATCAAATGGTTCAGGTCCGAGAGTCGATAAAGGTGGCTGATCAAACTCTTTTCCTTTTTCAAATAAGTGCATCGTCCCAAATTTTCGTACATCTTTGTAGCGGAGTTCTGTTCCGTCGGTAAAAGTAAAAATCACATGTGTGTGAAGAGCGACTGGTTCCTCAGCATCAAAATGTGCATATCTACCTTCCATACGCAAATGAGAAATTAGCGCAAATCTTTCAGTATATAAGATAAGAAATTTCCCTCTTCTCCCTAACTGAATAAATCTCTCACCAATTAAAGCGTCACAAAACTGATCTACATCTGGATGTTTAATAATTTTTGGCCAAAGAACAGTTACCTTTTTGATCTCTTTATCCAAAATAAGCATTTCTAATGTACTTCGAACCGTTTCGACCTCTGGAAGTTCTGGCAATATTATACCTCCCTACCGCCTTTATTTCGCGTCAAACCAAGTCGGCCCATAGGAATAATCCACCTTAAGTGGCACCTTCAACTCCACAGTATGTTCCATTACATCAGGGACGATTTCCTTTAACCGCTCGATTTCTTCTTCTGGTGCTTCGAAGATTAATTCATCGTGTACAGATAGCAGTAATCGTGTTTTTAGTTTTTCCTTTTCGAGCCTATCCGCCATATCTATCATCGCTTTTTTTATAATATCCGCTGCACTTCCTTGAATTGGAGTATTCATTGCCGTCCGTTCTGCAAAGCTACGAAGGTTGAAGTTCCTACTTGTAATTTCTGGGATATATCTTCGGCGATGCAGAAGGGTTGACACGAATCCCTTTTGCTTTGCATCTTTAACGATTTCTTCCATATATTCTTTCACACCTGGATAGCTTTCTAAGTATCTTTCAATAAAGCTACCTGCTTCTTTTCGTGTAATGTTTAAGCTTTGTGACAGCCCATAATCACTGATGCCGTAAACAATTCCAAAGTTTACTGCTTTTGCATGTCGTCTCATGTTAGAAGTGACTTCTTCCTTCGGAACATGAAACACATCCATCGCTGTTTTTGTATGAATGTCCAAACCCTCTTGAAAGGCTTCAATTAGCTTTTCATCATTGGCAATATGCGCCAACACCCGTAATTCAATTTGAGAGTAATCAGCTGCAAAAATGACCCAGCCTTCCTCAGACGGAATAAAGGCTTGACGAATTTTACGACCTTCTTCCAATCGAATAGGGATATTTTGTAAATTCGGATCTGTAGAGCTTAATCTCCCAGTCTGAGTTAATGCCTGATTAAATCTTGTATGAACTTTATTCGTTGAAGGATTAATTACTTTAAGTAAACCTTCTATATAGGTAGACTGAAGCTTACCAAGCTGACGGTAATTTAAAATCTCTCGTATAATTTCATGCTCTTCCTCAAGTTTCTCCAGTACATCTGCAGAGGTTGAATAACCTGTTTTTGTCTTTTTCGCTACTGGAAGTTGTAACTTCTCAAAGAGAATCACACCTAACTGCTTTGGTGAATTAATATTAAAGTTCTCTCCTGCCAGATCGTAGATACGAGCTTCAATCGTACGTAAACGATCGGTAATTGCTTCTCCCATCGCATGAAGTCGGTCCATGTCAACCTTAATCCCACACGATTCCATATCCGCTAAAATCAAAGAGAGAGGAAGCTCTAAATCATAATAAAGTTCAAATTGTTCATTTGCTTTTAACTCTTGTTCGAGCTTATCTCGTAAATCCTGTAACACAAGTCCTTTTCGAACGAGGTGCTCGCCAAGCTGTTCCAGTTCAGGAATTTTTCTTTTGGCCCCTTTTCCATAAAAAGTCTCATCAGAACTAATACTCGTAAAACCATAGCGTTTAGCAGTCGTTGAAATATCATCAACAGACTCAGCTGGATTCATAATATAGGAAGCTAACAGTAAATCAAACTCAATCCCTTTTAGATGGATATGGTGATGCCTTAGCGATACCTCTGTCCTTTTCGCATCATACACAATTTTTTTAGAAGTTTCATCTTCAGCCCAAGTTTTAAAAACGGATGATTCTATGGCTACATTGGTCGGAATGAAAAAGTTCCCCCTTTCATTCACTAAGGAAATTCCCACAATATCAGCATAATGATAATTATCATCTAACACTTCAATGTATAAGGCATTCTCATCCGCAAAAAGGTCTTCCGTTACCTCAGGAACAGTCGTGAAATCAACACTCTCCATAGGTTCTTCCACAGCCTCTGTGTGATCTCCTAATTTATCGAGCAATGAATTAAATCCTAATTCTTTAAATAGCTGAACAACCTTGTCTCGGTCTAACTCTTCATATTCGAACTCCTCAAGTTGTACCGTAACTGGAGCTTCTCGTGTTATGGTTGCAAGCTCTTTACTCATGATTGCTTGGTCCTTGAATTCCTCAAGCTTCTCTTTTAGTTTCTTTCCACTCACTTGATCAATCGACTCAAGGAGCTTTTCAAGTGTCTCAAATTCTGCTAGTAGCTTAATAGCCGTTTTCTCTCCAACTCCAGGGACACCAGGAATATTGTCTGACGTATCCCCCATTAACCCTTTCATATCAATGATCTGCTCTGGTGTTAAACCATATTTTTCTTTGATATGCTCTGGAGTATATTCCTCAATTTCCGTGATCCCCTTTTTGGTGATCGCAACAGTCGTTTTATCAGAACTCAACTGGGTTAAGTCTTTATCTCCGGATATAACCTTTACTTCATAGCCATCTTCCTCTGCCTTCTTCGACAAAGTACCAATAATATCATCTGCTTCATAGTTCTCAAGTTCATACCTTTTAATTCGGTATGCGTCCAATACTTCTCGAATAAAAGGAAATTGTTCGGATAGCTCAGGTGGCGTTTTTTGACGCCCTCCCTTATACTCACTAAATGTCTTATGGCGGAAGGTTGTTTTACCAGCATCAAATGCAACCATAATATGTGATGGTTTCTCATCCTCCAGTATCCTCAAGAGCATCATCGTAAATCCATAAACGGCATTCGTATGAATTCCTTTATCATTGTTTAGCAATGGCAAAGCAAAAAATGCTCGGTAAGCAATGCTATTTCCATCAATTAATACAAGTTTCTTTTTCAAAGGAAGCCTCCCTTTCTAACTAAAGCTTGTCTCATGACATATGTAAAAAAGCCAGTGTTTTCCTTCTTTATTCTACCATGTCCATGATAGGAAAGGAAAACACCGGCTTCATATTTACTCTGTATATCCCATAAGCAAACGGGCATAAGGTGAATCTGATGGCAGAACAATAACCGTTTCACCATTAATAGTCTTTTTATACGATTCTAAAGTTCTAAATAATTGATAGAAGCTTGGGTCTTTGGAGAACGCCTCATTATATACCTTTGCAGCTTGTGCTTCTCCCTCTGCACGAATCGTTTCGGCATCTGCCTGCGCCTTCGCTAGCGTTTCTTTTACCTGACGATCCGTATCCGCAATAATAATATTTTTCTGTGCATCCCCTATTGATAAATATTCCTGTGCCTTTGATTCACGTTCTGAGATCATCCGAGTGAACACCGACTGTTCGTTTTCCTTCGGTAGATCGGTTCTTTTCATACGCACATCCGTTACAACAATTCCGTAATTATCTTGCGAGAGGAGCTCGTTAACCTTCTGTGTAATCTTATCATTTAAAGAACCTCTAGTAGACGCCTCATCATTAATGATTTCTTCGTAGTTTAACTTTCCAAGCTCGGATCGAACAACTGAGTAGATAAACTCCTCCATTCTTCCCTCAGCATTTTCAAGCGTTCTCGCATTCGAAATCATTTTTTTAGGATCTTCTATTTTCCAAACCGCATAATTGTCAATTAACATACGTTTTTTATCTTTTGTATTAATTTCAGCTTCATTTACATCATAAGTCATTTGATATTTGGGTAGAGTCGAAACACTTTGAACAAATGGGATTTTATAGCTTAGACCAGGCGTACTCTCAATTCGAACCACTTCACCGAATTGACGAATAACTCGGTATTCTCCTTCCTTAACAATGAATAAGTTGGTGAGAGTGATTCCAATCAATAGAAGGATTAAAAGCGCAATCAATCCAAATTTGGTATAATTCCGCCACTTAAAACCATCTCCAGAACGCTCTTTCATATCAATCACATTTCCATCACTCATTGCTTCCACTCCCCTCTGCCTGAGGTTTTGCTTCTTCTTTTTCTAAAGGTCTAATCGGGAAATACTTCAAGGTATCACCATCATCATTCATGATATAAATTTCTGTTCCTGGTAATACTTCCTCTAATGTTTCTAAGACAAGCCGTTGTCTAGTTACTTCAGGGTTATTTTTATACTCATCGTAAAGTTTATTAAAAACCGCTACATCCCCTCTTGCAATCTCAATTCTTGCTGATTGATCCCCCTCAGCTCTTGAAATAAGGGCTGTCTTTTCCCCTTCTGCTTCATTAATTTTCTGATTTTGGTACTTCTTAGCCTCGTTAATTTTTGTATTCATCGTTTCACGGGCATCTGTAACATTGGTGAATGCTTTCCGAACTTCTTCGTTTGGAAGCTCCACATCTTGCAGCTTCACCGCCATTATCGTAATCCCAATATCATATTTATCCATTAGCGTCGCCAGAAGCTCTCTGACACTTGCTTCAATTTCCGCTTTCCCAGAGGTTAATGCATCATCAATTTTGGAGCTTCCTATAATACTACGAAGAGATGCTGAAGTGGCATCACGTAAAATTTCTTCTGGATTATCTGCATTATATAGGTATTTTGAAGGCGATGTTATCTTCCATTGAACAACAAGATCTGCTAGAACGATATTTTCATCTCCAGTAATCATCTTTGTTTCATTATCAAATTCAACAATTTCTCCATCTTTTTCTTCATAACCAAATTGTAAGCTAAACGTTTCCTTCGAGAGCTTCTCTACATTTTGAATAGGCCAAGGCATTTTAAAATGTAACCCAGGTTCTGTTATTCCTTCTTCTACCTTCCCAAAGGTTAATATAACAGCCTGTTCTGATTCATCAACGGTATACCATGTCGTAAAAACAACAAAGCCCAATACTATAATTAAGATTATAAGTCCAACTAGTGAATAAATTCTTTTTAAACTAAGCAACAACCTTCACCTCTTTCCCTTTAATAAGAACAGTTAATTAATATACGAATGTACGTGAAAAAGGTTTCAATAAAAAAAAAGGTGAAAGCGGGGTTAGCTTTCACCTTTTCTTTAGGTCCTTGGATGAAGGGGTTTTCCCTTACGATATTACAGAACAATTATTAAGGAATATTATAGTAAATGTAAATGTACTGTAAAATTTTCATCCAAGTCACTTGTATTACTTAGAAATCTCTTTTAATAGTTCAATAATGAAAGTGGTCCCTCTTCCAACCTTACTCTCCACTCGAATATTTCCTCTATGAGCCTCAATTAAATGCTTCACAATAGCTAAACCTAGACCCGTACCACCAGAGTTTCTACTTCTTGCACGATCCACTCGATAAAAACGTTCAAAGATTCTTGGAATTTCTTTTCGCTCGATTCCAATCCCCGTGTCGATTACCTTTATTCTTATCTTGCTAGTCCTCTCACGAACTTCGACCTTTACCGAACCCCCTTCTGGAGTGTAGGAAATGGCATTTGTTATTAGATTAATAAACACTTGTTTTAATCTATATACATCACCTTCAACAAAGATCGCTTCTTCCTCGGCTTCAAGTTGAAGGTCAATTTTCTTTTCAATTGCCTTACCTTTTAAAATAGGAAAAACTTCATGTAACATATCCACAATATTTATTTTTTGAATGGACAATTGAAAGCCTTGCTTCTCCATTTTCGATAGGTCTAATAAGTCTTGTATTAATGTTTGTAATCGATCGCTCTCTTTCAAGATAATATTTAGGAAAGCCTCTAACGTCTGCTTGTCCTCCATGGCACCATCTAATAAGGTCTCAGAAAACCCCTTTATAGAAGTAATAGGTGTCTTTAGTTCGTGTGATACATTTGCCACAAAATCTTTACGCATTTGTTCTAGCTTCTTAATCTCGGTGATATCATGGAAAACTAATAAAATTCCTTTCCAAACATCGTTTAAGCCGATAATTGGGACACCATACACTTCAAAGTGTCTTCTCTCAATCCCTACAGATACAATTAGTTGTTTTCTAATTTTGTGCTCAGTCATAAAGATTTCTTCTATCAAATCACAAATGTCTTTTTGGTCAATCACTTCGTAATAAAGCTTTTCCAAATACTCATTTGATTCAACTTGAAAAATTTCTTTATACGTCCGATTGACCAAATTAATATAGCCACGGCTATCGATTAATATAAGTCCGCTTCCCATATTTTCAATTAAGGTCCCTAAGCGATCTTGTTGAATTTCCTTTGACTTCATGAGCTCCTGTAGATTTCGCGCTAAGATATTAATTGAACTGCTAAGCATACCTGTTTCATCAGCATGATCCTCGTATGTTCTAGCACGATAATTTCCTTTCGCAAGCTCAATCGCTACATTGGTAGCAGATTCTATCGGCTTTGTGTACATGGTCGTTATTTTATAACCCAATAAAATAATAACCAGTAACGCGATCCCGAGTGAAACCGTTAATAACCACCAGATCTGTTCGTATGCATTTTTTATTTCAGTTAGTTTCGTGCTTAATACAATGATTCCCTCAGTTTCATCATTAACATCTACATTGTCCCAATAATAGTGAAGATTATATCCTCCACCTACTTCAATGATTTCATCTTCTTTTTCTAATTGATTTTCGAAAATCGACTTTAGGACACTTTCATGCCTCTTATTACTCGTATTTTCAAGGGCGCCACTATCATAAACGACCTTTCCGTTTTTATCTAGTATAGTAATTCGAGAACTTAGCGTATCACTAAACTCATTTATTCTATCTTTAGTAATGTGGCTTATGCCACCAGTATCCTGAATATATGTAGAGACTAACTTTGTTTCCTGCTTCATCCTCCCATCAAAGGAATCAATATAGTATCCTTTGAACAATTGTCCTAACAATAAGCCTAACCCAATTAGAACAATGAAGATAAGCATGATTAGGGCAAACAAGAGTCTCGTTCGAAATTTTATCATTCTCCCTTAGGCTCCTCCATCTTATAGCCTAAGCCTCGAATCGTTTTTATATATACGGGTTTCTTTGTATTTTGTTCAATCTTCTCTCTTAAGTGGCTAATATGAACATCAACAATTCGCGTATCCCCTGCAAAATCATAGTTCCATACCGCACTTAGAAGCTGATCTCGTGTTAGAACTCTTCCTTTATGTCTTGCTAAATACAGTAATAATTCGAATTCCTTGGGAGTGAGCTCCAGTAATAGATCTCCAGAATACGCCTCGTATTGTTCAGGATAAATTTTTAGCTCTGCCACCTGAAGCACATCTTTTTCCTCTTCTTGTACCGCAACTGGTTCTGGTTGTACTTGGGTTCTTCTAAGAATTGCTTTGACTCTTGCAATGACTTCTCTTGGACTAAACGGTTTTGTCATGTAATCATCTGCACCTAGTTCAAGTCCGAGAACTTTGTCAAATTCATCGTCTTTTGCAGTCAACATAAGAATAGGCGTCGAGATTTTTTGTTGACGAAGCTGCTTACAAACTTCAATTCCATCAAGCTTCGGAAGCATTAAATCAAGTATAATTAAGTCTAACTCCTGTTCCAAAGCAATATTTCTTCCTTCTTCCCCATCCGCAGCAGTTAACACTTCATAACCAGCCTGTTGTAAATTGTACTGCAGGAGCGTTACAATTGACTGCTCATCATCGACTACAAGCACTCTTTTTTCCATAAAAGCCTCCACATTCACTTATTACCCCATCATCCACATCCATTATAATACATATTCATTTAATAAAGAATAACAAAAAATTCAAAAAAAATAGACGTACTTTAAAAAGCACGTCTCTTCCCTGCTAAAAATTTTCCAATGCATGACCATCTAATGCCTCTAGCTGATGTGGAGGACAAACTAAAAGGAGTCCTTTTATTACTTGTTCTCCCCCTTCATTTTTCCCTTCAACTGTAATCTCGATTGTATGATTACTTATACTTACTTCGGACACTTCGAACAAGAAATCAATCATTTCATAATGATATACTGGTTTCACATATTCAATATCCTGTTTTAGGATATGACTACCTGGTCCAGGCAAATACTTTGAAACAGCAGAAGTAATGATTCCGGTGAGCATAATACTAGGCACCAACGGTTTTTTAAAAGGGGTTTGTGAAGCATAATCATGCTGAATATATAACGGGTTCGCATCATTCGTTAGACCAAGATACAGTAGTAAGTCCTTATCTTCAATCTTTTCTGTAAGGGAAAGTTTTTCTCCTCTAGAAATTTCATTAATTTTCCGGCCCATTTTTCTCTTTTTACCTAACAACATGGTAACGATACCTCCAATAAATCAAATCGTTCTCATATCAAATCCTATATTTTATTATAGCAAAAGCATTGAAGAACAAAAAATTCGGGGAAGAACCCCGAATTTTTAATTTTATTAAACTAATACGTCCATTACATTTCGTACAGCAGCTGCTGATTTATCCAATGCACTCTTTTCTTCATCTGTTAATTCAAGCTCAATTACTTGTTCTATTCCATTTGCTCCAAGAATCGTTGGTACCCCTAGGTAAATACCTTTATAGCCATATTCACCCTCAAGGTAAGCAATAGATGGGAGAACACGACGCTGATCTTTTAAGATTGCTTCACACATTTCTACTAGAGAAGCAGCAGGTGCATAGTAAGCACTTCCATTTCCTAATAGGTTAACAATCTCTCCTCCACCTTTTCTCGTACGTTCAACAATTGCCTCTAATCGTTCCTTCGGAAGTAATGTCTCAAGTGGAATTCCACCAGCATATGAGTATCGAACAAGAGGAACCATATCATCACCATGGCCACCTAGAACAAAGCCAGTTATGTCTTTAACAGATAAGTTTAACTCTTGGGCCACAAATGTACGGAAGCGTGCAGTATCTAGAACACCTGATTGACCAATAACACGATTTTTCGGGAAGCCAGTTTCTTGGAAGACCGTATATGTCATTGCATCCACTGGATTTGTCAAAACGATAATCGTACAGTTTGGTGAGTACTTTGCTACTTCAGATGCGACAGCTTTCATAACCTTTTGATTGGTTTGAACGAGATCATCTCGACTCATTCCAGGTTTTCTTGCAATTCCAGCGGTGATAACAACAATATCAGAATCCTTAGTATCTGCATAATCTGCTGTTCCTGTAATATTTGCATCAAACCCTTGAACCGGACTTGCTTCAAGCATATCTAGAGCCTTTCCCTTTGTTGGATTTTCCATTTGCGGTATATCCAACAAAACGACATCTCCAAGTTCTTTTTGTGCAAGTAGAAAAGCTGTTGTAGCTCCAGTAAATCCTCCACCAATTACCGAGATCTTTTTACGCTTCATTGACATAACCTTTTCCCCCTACATTTTAAAAGTCATTGCCCAAGGCCACTCTTCTTAAAAGCTAAACAATTATAAAGAGGCTGTTCTAGAAAGAACAGCCTCTAGAACAAATTATCCCATGTTCTTAATAAGCACATCTCCAAATTCTGAGCACTTCACTTCTGTTGCTCCGTCCATCAAACGTGCAAAGTCGTAAGTAACCACTTTAGAAGCGATTGACTTCTCCATTGAATCGACGATCAACTTCGCTGCTTCACTCCAACCTAGGTGTTCAAGCATTAATACACCAGAAAGAATAACAGATGAAGGATTTACTTTATCTAATCCAGCATACTTTGGTGCTGTACCGTGTGTAGCTTCAAAAATAGCATGACCTGTAACATAGTTGATGTTTGCACCAGGTGCAATTCCAATTCCACCTACTTGTGCAGCAAGTGCATCAGAAATATAGTCTCCGTTAAGGTTCATTGTAGCAACAACATCAAACTCACGTGGGCGAGTTAGAATTTGTTGAAGGAAAATATCTGCAATTGCATCCTTCACGATGATTTTCCCTTGAGCTTCTGCATCTGCTTGAGCTTGATTTGCAGCCTCTGTGCCTTGTTCATCTTTAATACGGTCATACTGTGCCCATGTGAACACTTTATCGCCGTATTCTCTCTCAACAAGTTCATAACCCCAGTTCTTAAACGCACCTTCAGTGAATTTCATGATGTTACCTTTATGAACAAGAGTTAGAGATTTACGTCCCTCTTTGATCGCATACTCAATTGCAGCACGAACTAGACGAGCAGTTCCTTCTTCAGACACTGGCTTGATTCCAAGTCCTGATGTTTCTGGGAAGCGGATTTTATTTACTCCCATTTCGTTTTGAAGGAAAGAAATAAGTTTTTTCACTTCATCCGAACCTTTTGCATACTCAATACCAGCGTAAATGTCTTCTGTATTTTCACGGAAGATCACCATATCCGTATCTTGTGGACGTTTAACTGGAGAAGGAACTCCTTCAAACCAGCGAACCGGACGTAAGCATACATATAAATCAAGCTCTTGACGAAGAGCAACATTCAGAGAACGAATTCCGCCACCAATTGGTGTTGTTAAAGGTCCTTTAATAGCAATCAAATATTCGTTAATTAACTCTAACGTTTCGTTTGGTAGCCATTCTCCTGTTTGATTGTACGCTTTTTCACCAGCAAGTACTTCTTTCCATACGATCTTCTTTTCACCGTTATAAGCTTTTTCAACAGCAGCATCAAGCACTCTTGAAGCGGCAGCCCAAATATCAGGTCCCGTGCCGTCTCCTTCAATAAATGGTACTACTGGATGATTTGGTACATTTAAAACTCCATTTGTTACAGTAATTTTTTCACCTTGCATAGTATAATTCTCCCTCCATTTTGTCTAACAAGATGCGCCTCACTCAAGGTCAATCAATATGTATAAAAGATTTCTATCCATTGCGGGCAACATCAGAGTCAAAGGTTAGAGCCAAATACCTCTAACCTTTCCTCTCTCTATTACAGCAATATTTTAACTAAAAGTAAAATGCTGTATTCTATTTAATTTTAACCTCTTTGCTCAATCGCCACATATTTTTGCATACCAGGACCTGTGTAGTCTGCTCTTGGACGAATCAATCGATTATTTTCATATTGTTCTAGAATATGAGCTAACCAACCGGAAACGCGGCTTACTGCAAAGATTGGGGTAAATAAATCGTGGTCAATTCCTAAGCTATGATATACAGAAGCAGAGTAGAAGTCTACGTTTGGTGGAAGATTCTTTTCACCGGTTACAATGCTCTCAATTCTTGTAGACATATCAAACCAATGTGGTTCGCCTGTTAAGTTTGTGAGTTTCTCTGCCATAAGCTTTAAGTGTTTTGCACGAGGGTCTCCTTTTCTATATACACGGTGACCAAAGCCCATGATTTTTTCCTTGTTCGCTAATTTCCCACGAACATAAGTATCAACATTTTCTAATGTTCCAATCTCAGTTAACATCTTCATTACAGCTTCATTTGCACCACCATGTAAAGGACCTTTTAATGCTCCAATAGCTGATGTGACACCAGAGTATACATCTGATAAAGTTGCTACACATACACGTGCTGTGAATGTAGAAGCGTTTAATTCATGATCTGCATGAAGAACAAGTGCTTTGTTAAAAGCTTCGATTGCAATTGGCTCTGGTTCTTTTCCTGAAAGCATGTAAAGAAAATTAGCTGCAAAACTTAAGTCCGTTCTAGGTGGAATTGGCTCCAATCCTTTTCGAATCCGCGCAAATGCTGTCACAATTGCAGGCATCTTAGCTTGAAGACGAACCGCCTTGCGATAATTTGCTTGCTCTTCCATTACATCGCTTTCCTCATCATACAAGCCTAATAGCGAAACAGCTGTTCGAAGTGCAGCCATTGGGTGTACTTCGTTAATTGGAAATAACTTAAAATGCTCAAGCACTTGTTTTGGTAGCTCTGCATTTACCGACAATTGGCTTTTTAACTCTGCTAGTTCTTGCTGTGTAGGAAGTCTTCTATGCCAAAGAAGATAGATTACTTCTTCAAAGCTGGCATTCTCTGCTAAATCATCAATATCGTACCCTACGTATGTTAGTGTATCATCAATGATTGAACTTACAGAGGAAGTCGTAGCTACTACCCCTTCAAGACCACGTGTTGCTGTCATATTGACCCTCTCCTTTACAAAGTGATTCGCTAACCCTTCTAAACTCTCTGAGTTATTAAAATATTAACATTATAGATAACTATAAGACTATAAATTTTTTCACACCCATAAAAAGGATGCGCTTACAAGTCCTATTATAAACAATTATCTGACATTTGTGAACGAAAACCACCTAAAATGTGAAAAAATTAATATTTTATTAGAAAAACTTAAGCCTGGTAATTCATAAAACTTATCACCATTTAGAAGAGTTCAAAAAATTTCATTGCTAAATATGCGATACCCGCACCAATTAAAGGTCCTACAGCCACACCTTTGAAAAGAGATACAGCCAAGATCGTTCCCAGCACAAGAGCTGTGGTAATGTGTGGATCCTTCGCTAAAAGTGTTATGCCACCTTTGGCTATTAACGCTACCGCCATCCCTGATATTAATGCAATCCATGCATATGGCGATTTAAAGGCAGCCGTTAGATCTTTAAAACCTATTTCACCACTTGCAATAGGAGCTAATACGGCGAAAGTGATGACCGTTACTCCCCAGTTAATTCCTTTAGATTCAATATAAGTAAATAATTTTGAATCTACACCCATTATTTTTAGTAACAATAGTACCCCAACGGCAATGATTAAAGACTGATTTTTTGCAATAAAACCAATAAGTAATAAAATGAGCAAAAAAAAGCTAGCTTGTGTTAGCAACCGCAAGGCCCCCTTCATATAGATGTTATCTTACCATAGGAAAACTCATCAAAAAAACAATTGGACCTTCTTGGTTAAGAGCCACTAGATTTGTCGAAAAATGAGAAAAAATTATTCTCCATAAACAAAACTTTCCATAAACTTCATACGTAGGTAAAATAAAGAGTAAGAAAGTCTAAGTCTACCATTTACTTTATCTTAGGAGGACGATTAATCTGAATCTCACCTATTTATTTAGAACTATGCGCTTTATGATCGTAATTGTTGGTATACTTTTATCCGTTTTTATCCTAATTCAAATTTCAAAGGTTACATACCCCTTTATCATCGGCCTTTTAATTGCTTTTATGCTGAATCCATTTGTAAATTTTTTAGAAAGCAAAGGTCGGTTACCTAGATCACTTGCTGTTTTAATAGGGATTATCTTTATTTTTGCTATATTTGCTGGATTCATTACACTATTAATCGCAGAAATTGTGTCTGGTGCAGACTATTTAGCGGATGTCGTACCAAGACATTTAGATACTCTTATTAATTTTATCGAGGACTTTATCGCTGCACAGATTATTCCTCTTTACAACCAATTAACAAGCTTATTTAATTCATTAGATACTGGTCAGCAGGATACGATTTTAACCAATATACAAAATGTAGGAAGAACCATTGGATCTACGATCGGTGATTTTATTCAAAGTTTCTTTGGAAATATTCCTAATATCCTATCTTGGTTCCCAAATGCTGCAACAGTAGTCATATTCTCCTTGTTGGCAACTTTTTTCATTAGTAAAGATTGGTATCGTCTGTCACGGTTTAGCAATAGGATTATTCCTCACCGTGCAAAAAGCAGTACAAAGAGGGTACTTGAGGACTTAAAAAAAGCGCTATTTGGTTTTTTAAAAGCACAATTGACTTTAATATCTATTACTACAGTGATCATCCTTATAGGGCTTCTGATTTTACGTGTAGATTATGCGATAACCATCGCACTTGTAACAGGATTAGTCGATATTATTCCTTACCTAGGAACAGGTGCTGTATTTGTTCCATGGATTATTTATGAGGCAATCGCTGGAGAGATGAGTTTAGCCATTGGTTTAGGAGTTTTATATATCATTGTGCTTGTCCAACGACAGGTCATGGAGCCAAAAGTATTATCCTCAAACATAGGTCTTGATCCTCTTGCAACTTTAATCGCATTATTTGTTGGGTTTAAATTAATTGGCTTTTTAGGTTTAATTGCAGGACCTGTAACCCTTGTCATCATCACAACCCTGCATCGTGCAAATGTATTTAAAGATGTTTGGTCCTTTATTAAAGGGAAAGAAGCATAAAAGTCCATTCGCCTGAATGGACTTTTTCATTTAATAATCTTAATTCTTCCTTTGTTCATCCAATTTTGAAATGCTTTGCCGAGTATGATTTTAAAGAATTTTCTTGTTGGAGGTGCTAGTAATAGGAAACCCGTTGCATCTGTTATAAAACCTGGTGTTAATAGAAGTGTGCCTCCGATAATAATACAAACTCCATCCAAGAGAACATCACCAGGCATTTGACCCGATTGTAGGAGTTGTTGAGCCTTTCTAATCGTGTCTAGACCTTGTTGCTTTGCTAGGTAGGCACCAAGCAACCCAGTTAGAATGATGAGAGTTATGGTGGTCCAGATGCCAATGGTCTTACCTGCTAATAACAAAAGACCGATTTCTGCTGCCGGTATAATAATTAAAAGTAAAACGAGATAACGCAAAATAATCGCCTCCTAGTTGTCCTTTTATTATATGTGTATTCCTTAAAAACAGCAAAAAAGAAGCAGCTATAAAGCTACTTCTTCTCTTCAATTATAGAACGCTTGCGTGACCGTTATAAATGACACCATGTGATGCATCAATTGTAATTTCTTGTCCATCCTTTAAGCTGTTAGTTGCACCTTCAGCGCCAACAATTACAGGAATACCAAGGCTAAGTCCTACTACTGCAGCATGGCTTGTTAAGCCACCTTCTTCTGTAACTAACGCACGGCATTTCTCAATTGCTGGAACCATATCAGCATCTGAGCCAATCGTAACAAGGATAGAACCTTCTGTTACTTTGTCTAATGCTTCTTTCGCTGAGTTAGCAATCACAACTTTACCAAAAGCTGTTTTTCTTCCAATTCCTTGAGCTTTTAATACTACATCGCCAACAACATGGATTTTCATTAAGTTTGTTGTACCTTTAACATTTACCGCACCAGCCGTAATTACCACTAAATCTCCACGAGAAACGATGCCACTGTTTAAGCTTTCCTCTACTGCTGTATCAAGCATCTCATCAGTCGTAGTGGCTTGTTTTCCGATTTGAGGATACACACCCCAAGCCAGTGATAAGCGACGAGATACACCGTCATCAGAGGTAACAGCCACGATTGGAGCTTTTGGACGGTATTTGGAGATCATTCTAGCCGTATGACCACTTTCCGTAGGAGCAATGATCGCATTAGCACCTAGGTTTAATGCTGTGTGTGCAACGGATTGTCCAATTGCATCTGTAATATTATGTTCATTGTCTTTGCTACGGTTTGATAAGATTTCTTTATGATCTAATGCAGATTCTGCACGAGATGCAATATTATGCATCGTTTGAACCGCTTCTACAGGATAAACACCAGCAGCTGTTTCCCCTGAAAGCATTATAGCGTCTGTTCCATCAAAGATGGCATTTGCTACGTCACTTGCTTCCGCTCTTGTTGGACGAGGGTTACGTTGCATAGAATCAAGCATTTGAGTAGCCGTAATAACTGGCTTTCCTTGTGCGTTACATTTTTTAATTAAGCTTTTTTGAACAAGAGGTACCTCTTCTGCAGGAATTTCCACTCCAAGGTCACCACGTGCCACCATTAGTCCGTCAGAGATTTCAAGAATTTCGTCGATTTTATCAACACCTTCTTGATTTTCAATCTTAGGAATAATGTGGATATGTGTTGCATTATGTTCCTCTAAAAGACGACGAATTTCTAGTACATCGGATGCACGACGTACAAAGGAAGCAGCAATAAAGTCAATTCCTTGTTCGATACCAAAAATAATATCGTTTGCATCCTTTTCTGTTATTCCTGGTAGATTTACAGAAACACCTGGAACGTTTACACCTTTTTTATTTTTAAGTGTACCCGTATTTAAAATTTTTGTATGAATTTCTCCAGCATTACGGTCAATCTTAGTAACTTCCAAACCAATTAAACCGTCATCTAGTAAGATCTTTGAACCTTCGTTTACATCATCAATTAATCCAGGATATGTAATCGAGAATTTATCTACCGTTCCTTCAACCTCAGTCATTGAAACAATCACATGGTTTCCGGAAACTAATTCAATTGCACCATCTACCATGTTATTTGTACGTATTTCTGGACCTTTTGTATCTAAAAGGATAGCAACCGTTTTTCCTGTTTGCTTTGCAGCTTCACGGATATTTTTAATACGAGCACCGTGTTCTTCATGGTCACCGTGAGAAAAGTTTAGACGTGCAACATTCATCCCAGCCTCAATCAGCTGTGTTAATTTTTCTACGCTTTCACTTGCTGGGCCTATAGTACAAACAATTTTCGTTTTACGCATATAATTGTGGACCTCCTAATATTTTAAAAACGTTAAATGGATAGCTCTTTTGACAAGTTGTACATACTTTGATTTACCGTATGTTTTCTAGTTAAAATTTCAATGATATCGTGGTCAACGAGCTCATTCTTTTCAATACCTACTGCTCTTCCACCCTTGCCTTGTAACAATAGCTCAACTGCAAATGCTCCTAGACGACTAGCAAGTACTCTATCTGCTGCAGTTGGAGATCCACCTCGTTGAATATGTCCTAACACAGACACACGAGTGTCAAGGTCGGTTGCATCCTTGATTTTCTTACCAAATTCATTACCGCTGCATACGCCTTCTGCAACGATGATGATGCTGTGTTTTTTGCCACGCTCATGGCCACTTTTCAAACGAGCTGCAATCTCATCCATGTCATACCCAACTTCTGGAATAATGATTGTTTCAGCTCCTCCTGCTAAACCAGCCCAAAGAGCAATATCGCCTGCATCTCGGCCCATAACCTCAATGATAAAAGCTCTATCATGAGAAGTCGCCGTATCACGAATTTTGTCAACTGCATCAATAACTGTATTTAGAGCAGTATCAAATCCGATTGTATAATCTGTACCTGGAATATCATTATCAATTGTTCCTGGCACGCCAATACAAGGGAAGCCTTGCTCAGTTAATGCTTTTGCACCTCTGTAGGAACCATCGCCACCAACGACAACTAAACCTTCAATCCCAAATTTCTTTAATTGCTCAATTCCTTTTTGCTGACCTTCTTTTGTTTTAAACTCCTCACAACGCGCAGAGTAAAGCATGGTTCCTCCACGATGAATAATATCACCGACAGAACCTAGTTCTAATTTCTTGATATTTCCGCTAATCAAGCCTGAATACCCATTATAAACTCCATAGACTTCCATATCATTAAAAATTGCCTTACGAACCACCGCACGGACAGCTGCGTTCATACCTGGTGAATCTCCACCACTTGTTAACACACCGATTCTTTTCAATGCAAATCACCTCTGTATTGGATTGTTGAAGTATTATGTATAGTTAGAAGATGAATAATACGACACGTGATGCACTACTATTATTTACAGAATACCCGGGAATATTTCTAAAATACCATGAAGAAACAATGTTCTCAACTCTATCATAAACATAAAATCAATAGACGAAATAGTTTTTTTATTGAAAGCGCTTAATACCATACATTTTTTCTAAAAAAGTTCATAATTCTATTTTTACTGTCATTTAATTGGGATTTCTCTTAAAAAATAAGAAAGAGTGTGTCGAAACACACTCATCCATTTACACCTATATATTCATGCAAAAATGTATATTTACCCATGTTCTTGTATTTTTCATATCTTAATGCAAGCAGTTCATTTTCTTCTAGTTGCAACAACTGTTTTAAAGACTGTTGGATCGTCTCCCTAATGTTTTCTGCTTGAACATTTACGTCTTTATGGGCTCCACCTCGAACCTCAGAAATAATTTCATCAATTATTCCGAGTTCCTTTAAGTCTGGTGCAGTAATTTTCATCGTTTCCGCTGCTTGTTTCGCAAGAGAGGCATCCTTCCATAGAATAGCTGCAGCTCCTTCAGGGGAAATAACCGAATACGTTGAGTTTTCAAGCATATGGATATGATCACCCACACCAAGAGCTAGAGCTCCACCACTTCCACCTTCTCCAATGACAATACAAACAATTGGTACAGTTAAACTTGCCATTTCAAAAAGGTTTCTAGCAATTGCTTCGCTCTGACCTCTTTCTTCGGCAGCTTTCCCAGGATACGCACCCTTTGTATCTATAAAACAAATAATCGGACGATTGAACTTCTCGGCTTGCTTCATAAGTCTCAGTGCTTTACGGTACCCTTCTGGATGTGGCATCCCAAAGTTTCTACGGATATTTTCCTTTGTATCTTTCCCACGCTGATGACCAATAATAGTAACAGGCAACCCTTGGAATTTCCCTACTCCTGCTACAATGGCTTCGTCATCTCCATAAAAGCGGTCTCCATGACATTCAATAAAATCAGAAAAGATAATGGATAAATAGTCAAGAGTAGTTGGTCTAGCAGGATGTCTCGCAATTTGTACTCTATCCCATGGCTTCATGTTGTCATAGATATCTTTTTCAAGCTTTTGAAGTCTTGCCTCAAGCTTTTCAATTTCATCTGACAAATCCACTTCAGCACTTGCAGTGAATTCTTTTAACTCTGCAATTTTCTTTTTCAGCTCAACGACTGGTTTTTCGAATTCTAGTTCTCCAACCATTCTATTTCACCTCCAGGCGTATGAATTTCGAGCAATGTTGAAATTTTCTCCCTCAAGTCACCTCTGGATATCACTGCATCTAGCTGACCATGCTTTAAAAGAAATTCTGCTGTTTGAAAATCCTCAGGAAGCTCTTCTCTAATGGTTTGTTCAATAATTCTTCTTCCCGCAAATCCAATTAATGCACCAGGTTCAGCGAAATTATAGTCACCAAGAGAAGCAAAGCTAGCAGATACTCCACCAGTAGTTGGGTGTGTCATAATTGATATGATGAGATTTCCTTCGTCGCTAAACTTTTTAAGTGCAACACTCGTTTTCGCCATCTGCATTAAGCTCAATACTCCCTCTTGCATCCTTGCTCCACCTGATGCAGTAAAGATGATAAATGGTATCGATAGCTCGCCTGCTTTTTCAATCGCTCGTGTAATCTTCTCACCAACTACAGAGCCCATGCTTCCCATTCTAAAAGTAGAATCCATCACGGCAACAACCGCGTCATTTCCTTCAACCTTACAAACACCAGTCACAACAGCTTCATTTAAATTTGTTTTCTGACGATCTTTTTCAAGCTTTTCTATATAATCGGGGAATCCAAGTGGGTTCTCTGAAATCATATAACGATCTAGCTCAACAAAGCTTCCTTCATCAATGAAGCTACTCAGCCTCTCTTTTGAATTCATCGGGTGATGGTACCCACAGTGAGCACAAACCTTAAGATTCTTCATTAACTCCTTAGAATACATGATTTTCTTACAGTTTGGACACTTGGTCATAATCCCTTCTGGGACATCTTGCTTTGCAGCTTCGGTTGGAATTGTTGCATATTTTTTCTTCTTTGGTTTTGTAAATAGGTCTTTAATCGCCAAGCTTAAACCTCCCCATATATTTCTAATAATCTCAGTGGTCAGACCACTATAGCGAAAAATAATGCCTTATTATAAGAAGGCTCGTCTAGTTCTTTTTATCATGTTAGTATAATGTCACAGCAAATTCTGCAGATATTTGTCGTCAGTCATTCGACAGTTTTCTTAATGAATAGTAGGCCCGAAGAACATCTGGTTCATTTCCACCTAATAAGGCTTGAACGATTGAGGCGTAGAATGGATCCTTTCTCTCCATCTTCGGAAGCTTTAGTGCATCGTAATAATCATTTAATATCGACCAAATACGATAGAATAGATGATTATCTGCTAACTCAACAATTTTTATAAAAAATTGATCGTCCGTAAACTCACAAGATTCGATCCAGTCTTTTAAATCTTCTAGTTGCTTTACATTATTTCTTCGGAGGATAAGTCTTAAACAATCTAATTCAATTAAATATTTCGTTTCAATCACATCTTGTTTTGCTTTTGTATCTTGAAGCACAAATGTACCAAGAAGCTGTACAAGCTGGTTACTGCGAAAATCTCTTATAAAAGTCCCTTCTCCTCGACGGGTCTCAATAAGTCCTAATAGCTCTAGAGCTCTTAAAGCTTCACGAACAGAGGAGCGTCCTACATTAAGACGCTCGCAAAGTTCTCGCTCTGATGGAATTTTATCACCGGGAGTTAAGCCATCCTGTTCAATCATATTCCGAAGCTGTTTGACAATTTCAAGATAAACCTTTGATCCTCTTTCCACGGGTTCAATACTCACTTTAAGATCACTCGCTCTTGCCAATAACGGAAAGCTGGCTAGTTCTTGCCTTAATCTCCAACGGGTCTACCTTGATTCTGGCTACACCTGTTTCCATAGCTGCCTTCGCAACTGCTGCCGCTACCTCAGGCGCAACTCTCGCATCGAATGGTGCAGGAATCACGTAATCAGCGCTAAGCTCATCTTCTGAAACAAGACTAGCAATCGCTTCAACTGCTGCCACCTTCATTTTTTCATTAATATGAGTAGCTCTTACGTCTAAAGCACCTCTAAAGATTCCAGGGAAAGCTAGTACATTATTGACTTGGTTCGGGAAGTCAGAACGCCCTGTTCCGATTACCTTTGCTCCAGCCTTTTTTGCTTCTTCAGGCATAATCTCCGGTGTTGGATTCGCCATAGCGAAAATAATTGGATCTTCATTCATTGTTTGTATCATTTCACCCGTTAAGGCACCAGCAACGGATACTCCAATAAACACATCTGCACCTTTTAATGCGTCTGCAAGACTACCTGATTCTTGATTACGATTTGTATATTTGGCTATTTCATTTTTAATGTTGTTCATTCCAAACGGTCTGCCTTCATATATAGCCCCTTTAGTGTCACACATAATAATATCCCGTACACCATAGGTATATAGAAGTTTCATAATAGCAATCCCTGCAGCACCAGCTCCGTTAGCTACAACCTTGATCTCATTCATCGATTTTCCAACTAGCTTTAACGCATTCACTAAACCAGCAACTGTCACGATTGCTGTACCGTGCTGATCGTCATGAAATACAGGTATATTTGTTTCCTTTTTAAGCCTCTCTTCAATTACAAAGCAATTAGGAGCAGCTATGTCTTCAAGGTTTATTCCCCCGAAAGTTGGTTCTAATAACTTGACGGTCTCAATAATTTTTTCGACGTCGGTGGTACCTAAGCAGATTGGAAATGCATCAACTCCTGCAAAGCTTTTGAACAAAACAGCCTTTCCTTCCATTACCGGAAGTGCCGCTTCTGGACCAATGTTTCCTAGTCCAAGGACAGCTGTTCCATCAGAAACAACAGCAACCATATTCCCTTTCATCGTATAATCATAGACCGTTTCAGGCTTGTCATAAATTTCTTTACAAGGCTCGGCCACTCCTGGCGAATAGGCAAGGCTTAGATCATTAGCATTCCTAACTTGAACTTTTGATTTTGACTCGAGCTTACCCTTGTTTACTCTGTGCATATGTAATGCTTCTTCACGTAAAGTCAAAATGCATTCCACCCCTTAGTTAAAATAACTTTCTTTTATCCATCCCCATTTAGTGGTCAGACCACGTATACTTACAACAATACAACAATATAACATAATACAAAAGGATGTAAAGGCTAATTATTTCAAAATGACATTATCTGAACCTAGTAACGACTGGATTTCCTTTAAGAATACTGTTGTAGGTTGAACATAATCCTCTTTACCTAACCTTATACTCCTTCTGGTCTCTTCATAGTAAAGAATAACAGGTGTGTCTCCACTATATCTGTTTAACAATTTCTTTAATACGTGTAATAATTCACCTTGTTCTTGATGCTTTTGTATTTTTAGATATAGTACGTTTTTACCTACTTCGTTTTTAACAACTTCCTTGGCCGATGATATAATGAGTTGTTTTGCTCCATTTCGTTCTTCGATTTTCCCGTCAATAATCACAATATTTCCTTGTTGTAAGAGAATCGAATATCTTTTAAGAACAGTAGGAAACACAACCCCCTCCATATCGCCACTTTGATCCGATACTGTCAAGAAAGCCATCGTTTCTCCCTTTTTTGTACGGATTTTCTTCAATTCGGTAATATAGACCAACACTCTTACATTTCTTCCTGTGTTAGAAATAGAAGAAATTGCCGTTGTTTGTTCCAACTTTGCTTCTCTTTCATAAATCGAAACAGGATGGTCCGAAAGATATAAGCCTAGTGCCTCTTTTTCCTGACTAAGTTTATCTTCAGCCCTTATCGGATCAACGTTTACATACTTGGGTTTCAAGAAAAACTCATCATCTGAAAATAAATCCCCTTGCTGGGCGTCATCCGGATTTACCAACTGTGCATGATCTAAAGCAACATCAAGGCTAGCCAACAGCACCGCACGGTCTTCTCCGAATTCATCGAAGCTACCGGAATGGATGAGCGATTCTAATGCCTTGCGGTTAACTGATTTAGCTGACACTCGAATACAAAAATCAAACAGGTCCGTGAATTTTTTGCTCTTTCTAGCGGTGAATAAGCCCTTTAAAGCAGCCACACCTATCCCCTTTATGGCTGTAAGGCTATATCGAATCGCATGGTTTTCCACTAAGAAGGTATAGCCACTTTTATTAATGGATGGCGGCAAAATTTGAATATCCATTTCTCGACATTCTTTTATATATTGAGCAATTTTCGACTCATTACCAATTACCGAAGATAATAAAGCTGCCATAAAATACACTGGATATTTTGCCTTAAGGTATGCAAGTTGGTACGCAATCACACTATACGCAACCGCATGACTCCTATTAAATCCATAGTTCGCAAATTTTACGATAAGATCATATACCTCATTGGCAATGCTTGTCTCATACCCTTTTATGGTTGCTCCTTCAACGAAATGCTGTCTTTCTTTATCAAGAATTTCCTTTTTCTTTTTTCCAACTGCTCTCCTTAATAAGTCTGCCTCACCTAAGTTAAATCCCGCCATCGTTGAAGCAATTTGCATGATCTGTTCTTGATACACGATGATTCCATACGTATTTTCAAGAATTGGCTTCAAATCTTCATGCAAAAACGAGATTTGTTCTTTCCCATGCTTTCTATCTATAAACATCGGTATATTTTCCATAGGTCCAGGACGGTAAAGAGCGTTTACCGCAACAATATCTTCAAAATTTGTTGGCTTTAACCGTTTTAATACATTTCTCATCCCTTCAGACTCTAATTGGAACACACCCGTCGTTTCTCCACGGCTCAACATGGAAAACGTATCCTGATCATCCAATGGGATCGATTTTATATCAAGATTGATCCTTGCTCTCTTTTTTATCATATCAATAATAGATTCTATGAGTGTTAAATTCCTTAAGCCCAGAAAATCCATTTTTAAAAGTCCAACCTCTTCCAGATCGTCCATCGCATACTGAGTGAGATACACAGATTGACTGCCCTCACTTATGGGGACTGTGTTAACAAGCGGTTCTTCAGAAATTACTACCCCAGCTGCATGGGTGGAAGTGTGCCTTGGAAGCCCCTCTAACTTTACTGCGGTCTCAAACAGTCTTTGGTTTGTAGAAGATTCGTTGACAAATGCACGGAGCCTTTCCGACTGAGCATAGGCGTCTTTTAATGATATTCCCAGTTGCGAAGGTATCGTTCTGGACAGACCTTCGAGTTCCTTTGAATTCAATCCAAAGGCTCTTCCAACATCACGAAGGGCCGCTTTCGCTGCCAACGTACCAAAAGTAACGATTTGAGCCACATGCGCTTCGCCGTATTTGTTAGCAACATACTCTATCACCTCATCGCGGCGATGATCTGGAAAATCGATATCGATATCAGGCATTGTGATACGTTCTGGATTTAAAAACCTTTCAAATAATAAATTGTACTTTAAAGGGTCAACATCCGTAATGTACAACACATATGACACTAATGAGCCTGCTGCCGAACCTCTACCAGGACCAGTTAAAATATGCTGATCACGTGAAAAACTCATAAAATCCCAAACAATTAAAAAGTAATCCGCAAATTTCATTTTCTTAATTACACTTAATTCGTATCGTAATCGATCCGTGTGTGCCTCGGTTACATCGCTGTACCTTTCAGTAAGTCCTTTCATGCAAAGCTTTTCTAACAATCCTTCTGCCGTTTCCCCCTTTGGTGTTAGGTACTTTGGAAGCTTTTGCTTATGTAGCTCCACCATAACATTACATTCTTCAGCAATTCGCCAAGTATTTTCTAGCGCTTCAGGGAAATCTGTAAAAAGTTCAACCATCTCTGAGCTCGTTTTTAAATAATATTGGTCTGTCTCCAAACGTTCCCTATCATCATCCTGTAACTTCTCCCCATTTTTTATGGCTAACAAACACTCATGGGCAAATGAATCAGATTGTTGTAAATATCTAACATCATTGGTAACGACTGTTTGTACCAAATGAGAGTTCCCTAGAGCAGCGACTTTGTTGAAGAGACTTGGTTCAGCAGGAACATTATGATTTTGCAACGACAGATAAAAGCTATCTTTTCCAAATATATGTTTATATAATTCCACACATTTCACTGCTTTTTCTTCGCTATTTTCTATTAAATACGATTCGATTTCTCCCGCACGGCCAGGTGATATGGCAAACAATCCCGTTGCATAATGTCTAAGCCATTTTAATGGAATACCTTCCTTTGACTTCGTTTGTACAACACTAGAAATTTTCATTAAGTTTTGGAATCCCACTTGATTTTTCGCTAAAAGTACAAGCGGGTATGCCCTATTGGAAGTTATTTCACTTTGAACATCGACTGTAAGTCCAATAATTGGTTTCATCTCATACTTCAAGCATTGCTTATAAAAGGTGACTGCCCCATGCATGACATTGTAATCCGTTAATGCGAGCATCGTAAATCCCTTTTCTTTTGCTCCCTTTACCAATTGTTCAACGGAAGCTGTGCTTGATAATAAAGTAAACGCACTTTGCACTTGAAGGTGAACAAAAGACATAAATATCACACCCTAACTGCTTCATTCTTCTTTTATTATATGGGCATATACGAAAAAAAGAAAATATGTTCGCTTCATGATAGCTCATATTTTTTTGAGTTTGTCCATATGATGTATCAATACTTTTATTTTGTGGAGATGATTGTTGTGAGCGAACAACCGTATATATCGATTTTAATAGATGCCTATTTTATAGCTCTAGGTGTTTTATTAGGTGGGGCGCTCATCGGTGGGCTATCTGCATTCTTGACCGGAAAACCAATGCTAACGGAAATTTATCGAATATCAACTTCGATACGAATTTGGGCAATTATTGCTGCGATAGGCGGAACATTTGATACGGTTTATAGTTTTGAAAAAGGTTTCTTAGATGGAGGTACGAAGGATATCTTTAAACAATTCCTGCTCATTCTTACTGCTATGGGTGGTGCACAAACGGGAGCTACCATCATTAATTGGTTAACTCAGGAGCATATTTAATATGAGAATCCCGCCTTTCTACCGACTTCGTGCTGTCCAGCAGTTTATTGCAGGAATGGCGTTAGGTGGAGTGATCAGTTGGTGTGTATTTCTTTATATTCATGGAGATTGGCAAGAAACCTACTCAAAAAAGCTGAAACAGCAAGAAGAACGGATAAAGGATTTAGAAAAGGAAAAAAATATTTGGCAAAATGACTATCGTGAACTCAATAAGAAAAACGAGGAACTTCTTATCGTCCAAGATATTAAAATTAAAATTAATGTGAATCAAAAATACGAGTTAGATTCCTTTAGCATTTATGAGGTGGAAGAAGCCATTAAGGAGGATATCAATCCACTATTAAAGATGGATATTGATACTGCTTTCAAAAGTAGTGAATGGGTTAAAAAAGTGATTGAAAATCGGACACACAAAATAAATGATAAAAGATACCAATTAAAAGTGAAAGAAATTGTGTTTTATACTACGTTATCGATTCAACTCGAAATGCAATTAGCCAATAATTAGGGTAGGAACTAAGTAGTTCCTACCCTAATTATTTACTTACATACTTCTTCAATATCCTTCATGACATGCGGTACTTCATCCCATGAATAAATGGAAGCACCAGCTGCGAGAGGATGACCTCCGCCTTTATATTTCTTAGCAACGCCATTAATAACTGGACCTTTAGAACGAAGGCGAACACGAATTTGATCATGTTCCTCAATAAAGAAAGCCCATGCTTTAATTCCTTGTACACTTCCTAAAGCACTCACAAGAAGGGAGGCATCTGCTGCTCTTACATCGTATTTAGCCAACAGTTCCTTTGGAAGGATCATGGAGGCAACACCATTTTCGTTCATTTCAAAGTTTTGAAGGACATAACCATTCAATTTAACAACATTCATTGGTAGTTCGTACATTCCGTCATAAACTTCTGTACGAGAGAAATTATATTTTATTAATTCACCAGCATATTGGAATGTTCGATCATTCGTACTAGGATAAAGAAATCTCCCCGTATCTCCAACAATTCCTGCATACAATAATCTTGCTGCTTGATCTGACATCTGTAAACCCATTTCTTGACCATACAAATAAAGTTCATAAATCATTTCACTTGTTGAGCTAGAAGTCGTATCCACCCAGACAAGATCACCATATGGATCCTCGTTTGGATGATGATCTATCTTTATTAATTTGTCTCCAGAGAGGTATCTTTGGTCACAAATACGTTCTTGATTAGCCGTATCTGTCACAATAACAAGGGCGCCATTATATGTATCATCGCTTATTTCATCAAGCCTTCTCAAATATTGTAAAGACCGCTCCTCTTGTCCAACTGTGTAAATCGTTTTATCAGGGAAAGAAGCCTTTAAAACTTCTGCCAATCCCCCTTGTGACCCATATGCATCCGGATCGGGACGAACATGTCGATGGATAATAATGGTATCGTACTGTTTAATCGTTTCAATAATTTGATCTTTCATTGCTGATCTCCTTTTTTCCTAATACTCTCTTTTTAACACAAAAAGAGAAAAAGTAGAAATTATTTTATATACAAGGTAGAATAATGGAAGAATGTCGAAGCTTGGAGGAAGTATATGCCTATTTTTGTCATTATCATTGTCGTTTCTATTATGTTTTATATCTTTTATAAAATCCAATTCTTTCGTTCCAACCGCCCAGCAGAAAAGAAATGGATTTCTGCCAAAAGCAATATTGCTCTAGGATTGTTTATTGCATCCTTTGGTATGAATCGTATCATGATTTCTCAATCAACTGTAGTGTATATCATAGGAGCTATTTTTATCGCCCTTGGAGTATACAATATTTGGGGTGGAATTAAAGCTTATAAGTATTTCCTTCCTCTTGCAGCAAAGGAAGCAACTGAATTTAAAAAGAATATGTAAGTAGGGGAGTTGTTCATTGATTGAACAACTCCTTTTTCCTAGTGTCGATCTATCAGTTGACACATCATCATCGCTTTACCAACTAAGACATTTTCGTTATATACTTCCACATCGACCTTCCCGAATTTACGTCCGACCTCTAGGACTTTCGGATAAATTTCTAATACACTATCCATTTGAACTGGTTTTAGAAAATAAATCGTCATATTTTCAACAACAAGATCACCTTTTTTATATCCTCTTAGAACTCCATTGGCTGCCTCTGTCACAATAGTAGTGAAAACACCATATGAAATCGTCCCAATCGAGTTGGTCATTTGAGGGCTTACTTCACAGCGGAGAACGTCCTCGTTCTTTGTTTTACCTTTTGTGACTACAAGCTGATTTGTAACAATATCATCAATCGTTTCTCCGACTTGAGGCTGTCGTTGAACCATCTGTAGAGCCTTTAGCACATCCTGTCTGCTAATGATTCCCTCTAAGCGATTATTGTCGTCAACAACTGGAAGGACCTCGATTCCTTCCCATACCATCGAGTGGGCACAGGAGGCAACACTCGTTTTTCCAGTAACTGTCATCGGATTTTTTGTCATGATTTTTTCAATGCTTGTCGTATCTGCAATTCCCATAACGTCCTTTGAAGTAACCATCCCCTGCACCTTCATTTGGTGGTCGACTACCGGAAAACGACTATGCTTTGTTTCACGGTTTTTTTCATGCCAAACTTCAATCGTGTCGGTTGTTTTTAAAAAGATGGTCTCATTAATCGACGTTAAAATATCTTCAACAAGTACAATTTCTTTCTTTATTAACTGATCGTAAATGGCACGGTTAATCATTGCAGCAACCGTGAAGGTATCATAGCTAGTTGAAATAATGGGCAATTGCAGGTCATCAGCCAACCTTTTCACTTCATCCTCTGTATCAAACCCACCTGTAATTAGCACAGCAGCTCCCGCATTCAATGCATACTCATGAGCTTTTGTACGGTTCCCTACAATGAGTAGATTGCCTGCACCTGTGTAACGCATCATTTGTTCAAGCTTCATGGCACCAATGACAAATTTATTTAACGTTTTATGTAAACCTGCACGTCCACCAAGAACTTGTCCGTCAACAATATTTACTACTTCAGCAAATGTCAGCTTTTCAATATTCTCTTTTTTCTTTCTTTCAATTCGAATCGTTCCGACACGTTCTATGGTACTAACATAACCTTTATTCTCTGCATCCTTTATGGCACGATACGCTGTTCCTTCACTTACATTAAGTGCCTTGGCAATTTGCCTTACTGAAATTTTTTCACCTATCGGTAGTTCATCAATATATTGAAGAATTTGTTCATGTTTTGTAGCCAAGACCTTCACCCTTTATAAATTCTGTATTTTCTATTAGTTTGGTATTTATCCTTTATTATAAAGCGTGAAGGGGCTTGATTACAATTTGATTTCTCTTTGCAGAAAGGTAATTAGTAGGCTCGCACTTTTTTTCGAGCCTGTTTTTTTGATAATTTAGCTTCCGTAGCCCTTCTCTTTTTAGGTGCATACATAATAGCAGATAAATTCCCTGCTATTACGAATACAGCTAACACAAGCCAGGCCACTGAGTATATTCCTGCAGTTCCTGCGTTATACGCTGAGAGTTCAGGTACTCCGTAATAAAGCATCACTCCCGTTGCCAGTAAGCAAAATAGGTATCGATTTTTCTTCAATATAAGCAATCTCCTTTCTTGTCCAACTAGTAAAATGTATGCAAAAAACTAAAAAAAAGTCGATGAAATCGTCCAGAGACTCATTCATCGACAAACTTTCCCTACAACTCTATCGACTGCCCCACATCTAGAACCGTACCCACTCCATCTGGAAGCATCTTTACAAACGTTTCTGGGTCTTGCTGAAGCAATGGGAAGGTATTGAAGTGAATAGGTACAACTTTCTTTGCCTGGAGAAGTTCTGCCGCATAAGCAGCATCGTCCGGTCCCATTGTGAAATTATCCCCAATCGGCAGGAAAGCTACATCAATAGCATTTCGGTCTCCAATTAGTTTCATATCTGAAAAAAGTCCTGTATCGCCAGCATGGTATATCGTCTTTCCATCAATCGTTAAAAGAACACCAGCAGGCATTCCAAGGTAAACGATTTCATTTTTCTCGTTTATGTACCCTGATCCGTGAAATGCTTGGGTTAACTTTACTCTACCAAAATCGAAATTAAATCCACCTCCGATATGCAATCCGTGTGTTCTTACTCCTTTCGAACTTAAATAATCTGCCATTTCTGCTGTTCCGATCACTAGCGCATGATTCTTTTTTGCAAGTTCAACCGTGTCCCCAAGATGATCATTATGTCCATGAGTTACAATGATTACATCTGCTTTCACTTCCCCTACTTTTAAATCGGTTGCTGGATTTCCATTAATAAATGGGTCAAAAAGAATTCTTGTACCGTTTGCCTCAACTAAAATAACTGAATGTCCATGAAAGCTAATTTTCATTTTCTCCACACTCCTTTTGATTTTCAATTTCCTTATACCCATATTTTACTACCAATATAAGTTTACTTTCAAAAGTATTGTTGTTACTCTAAATTTATAGTAAAGGGGGAATCTTTGTGACTGATAAACTGAACACAATAGCAGAGTGGCTTAAACAAGAACAAATTGACTTTTGCTTTTTAACGAACCCTGACAGTGTGTTTTATGTAAGTGCATTTTTAAGCGATCCCCATGAAAGACTACTAGGTGTAGGTATTTTCCAAAGTGGAGACCCATTCCTTGTTTGTCCTTCCATGGAGAAGGAAGATGCAAAGAAAGCAGGCTGGGGCTATGATATTATCGGATATACGGATATTGAAAATCCATGGACATTGATACATAAGCTTTGTAACGATCGAACGAAGTCTGTAGAAAAAATCGCAATCGAAAAAGAACATATGAATGTGGAGCGCTACGAGCTAATAGGTTCCCTATTTCCAGAAGCTACCTTTCTTCCTGCAGAGGAGAAGCTTCGCAAATTAAGGATGATCAAAAGCGAGAGTGAAATTGCTACGATTCGCGAGGCGTGTGCACTAGCTGATTATGCAATTGAAGTAGGCTGTTCCGAAATAGCGGAAGGAAAAACAGAACTGGAAGTATTAGCAGCGATTGAATATGAATTAAAGAAAAAAGGCGTTTCGGAGATGTCTTTTTCTACTATGGTTTTGACAGGGAAAAACGGCGCGTCTCCACATGGAAATCCTGGATTGACAAAAATGAAAAAAGGCGATCTGGTTCTTTTTGATTTAGGAGTCATTGTTGACGGATATTGCTCGGATATTACTCGTACCGTTGCTTTAGGTGATATTAGTGACAAGCAAAAAGAAATATATGATACGGTATTAAAAGCTCAAGCCTCAGCTATCGAAGCTAGTAAGCCAGGTGTCACTTGTCAATCGGTCGACCTTACAGCAAGAAATATTATATCTGCCGCCGGTTACGGAAAGTATTTTCCGCACCGGCTCGGTCACGGGCTAGGAATTAGTGTACATGAATATCCTTCTCTTACTGAAACAAATACACTTCTACTTGAAGAAGGCATGGTCTTTACGATTGAACCGGGAATCTACGTTCCTGGAGTAGCGGGTGTCAGAATTGAAGACGACGTGCTTGTTACCTCAAATGGGGTTGAGATCTTAACAAAGTTTCCAAAGGAATTACAAATAATAAGATAAAGAAAAGCTGTTTGAACATTTTTTATAGGGATCCGTTTTGAAGTGCTTTTCTTAAAATACATTCCGAAATGACAGTCGTATTGGCATCGTTATTGGTAGAATTAAGGAAAACTCGCTCCCTTTTACATTTGATGTCTTGTCCTTATTCGAGTAACTAGTAACAGTAACCAGCAAAATTAAGCGGAGTATTTCCGGTTAAATGCAGAATGAAGCCCGTTTTGAGGTAAATAAGGGGAGATTTTCCACTAGCATTGCATATGTATCCACAGGCAAAAAAATATATTTAAATAGCCCCT
>WTKE01000012.1 GCA_011524525.1 Bacillus sp. (in: firmicutes)
GTAGGAATGATTGAACATCAGAGGTCTGATGTCTTTTAGAAATGGTTGGAGGATGCTTGCATGTCTATTAAGTCAGATAACCGACATTTGTATTTACAGGTCATCGATCGCCTAAAAAAGGATATTGAGTCGGGGATATACAAAGAGAAAGAAAAGCTCCCGTCTGAATTTGACCTTGCTAAGCAGCTCGGTGTTAGCAGGGCTACGCTTCGAGAAGCTCTGAGAATTCTTGAAGAGGAAAACGTCATCATTCGCCGTCATGGAGTAGGGACGTTTGTCCATGCTAAGCCTTTATTTACGTCGGGAATTGAACAACTAAATAGTGTAACGAACATGATTGTTCAAGCAGGTATGAAACCAGGTACCATTTTCTTGAGCTCATCAACTCAAGGAGCTACCGAAGAGGATATCCGTCGTTTTTCATGTTCTGTAGATGACGAAATTGTGGTAATGGAGAGAGTTCGAACAGCCAATGGAGAACCTGTTGTATATTGTATCGACAAAGTTCCCAACAAAATTCTGCCTGAGACCTTTTCACATGGGGAGGAATCTATCTTCAACATACTGGAAGAGGAAGCAAAACGAAATATTACATACGCAGTGGCTCAAATCGAACCGATCGGTTATCACGAAAAAGTTTCTCCTATCTTAGAATGTGATCCTGAGACTGCTTTGCTTGTTTTAAAGCAAATGCATTTTGACGAAATGGATGAACCAATCCTTTTTTCGGTAAACTACTTTAGAGCCGATAAATTTAGTTTTCATGTGCTTAGAAAAAGAATATAATGTTCTTTAAAGAGAATGAAGCTAATGTATCATCGGATTGCTAAGCGTTCTTGCTAAATCCAACAAAAATTCATAGGGGGGTTTCAAACCATGAAAAAGCGTAAATTCGGTTTAGCTCTATCATTGGTTCTTGCTGCTGGAACAATTTTAGGTGCATGTGGAAAAGCAGAAGAAGAAAACAATGCAGCTGAAGGTGGCAACACAGAAACAACAGAAGACGCATTCACAGTAGCAATGGTTACTGACGTAGGTGGAGTGGATGACAAGTCTTTCAACCAATCTGCATGGGAAGGTCTTCAAGCATATGGTGAAGAAGTGGGCCTTGAAAAAGGTAAAGATGGTTTTGACTACCTGCAATCACAATCAGATGCTGATTATTCTACAAACTTAAACACTCTTGCTCGTCAAGATTTTGATCTAGTATTCGGTATTGGTTTCCTTATGGAAGGTGCAATTAAAGAAATCGCTGCACAACAAACAGAAAGCAACTTCGCAATCGTTGATGCTCTTGTTGAGGAGCCAAATGTTGTAAGCATTATGTTTAAAGAACAAGAAGCAGCTTTCTTAGCTGGTGTAGCTGCTGCAAAAGCAACTACTTCTAATAAAATCGGTTTCCTTGGCGGAATGGAAATTCCTGTTATCGAGCGTTTTGAAACTGGATTTAAAGCTGGTGTTGCGGCTGTAAACCCTGATATCACAGTTGACGTACAATATGCTGGTGCATTTGATAAAGCGGAAGTTGGTCAAACAATTGCTTCTAGCATGTATTCTAAAGGTATTGACGTAATCTTCCATGCAGCTGGTGGAACGGGTAATGGTCTTTTCAAAGAAGCTCGTGACCTTAAGAAGAAAGAGCCTGAAAGACAAGTTTGGGCAATCGGTGTTGACTCTGACCAAACAGCTGAGGGTATTGTAGAAATCGATGGCAAAGAGCATAACGTTATCATTACTTCTGCACTAAAGCGTGTTGACAACGCAGTTAAAGACCTTTCTTTAAAAGCTAAAGGTGGAGACTTCCCTGGTGGAGAAACAATCACTTACGGTTTAGCTGAAGATGGTGTTGGTCTAGCTCCAATTAATGAAGAAGTAGCAGCTAAAGCTGACATTGAAACAGCTGTTGCTGATTTCTCTGAGAAAATTAAGAACGGTGATCTTGTGATCCCATCTACTTTAGAAGAGTTAAAATCTTTCTCTGTAAAATAATGCTTGGACAAAGGAATAAGAGGATCTTTCCTACCTCTTATTCCTTTTTTAAGGGAAAAAGTAGAAATGGAACTGAAGGGTAGAATCGTTTCTACGTTTCATTTGCATTTTTATTATTAGGGGAATTTACCCAAAAATAATAGGTCATACTACATGCTTGGGATACCAAGTTTTTTAAAAATTGCTAAAGGTCTGACCTCTTACTTTTACGAATAATTTGCTTAAACTATGAGCAAGGAGTGAGAAGAGAAATGGAATATGTTATTGAAATGCTAGGTATCCGTAAAGAATTCCCTGGAATCGTCGCAAACGATAATATTACCTTGCAACTAAAGCAAGGGGAAATTCATGCATTGCTTGGTGAAAACGGTGCAGGAAAATCAACATTAATGAATGTGCTTTTTGGTTTATATCAGCCAGAACAAGGGGAGATTCGTGTTCGAGGCAACGCGGTAAAGATTACGAACCCCAATATTGCTAATGATTTAGGAATTGGAATGGTTCATCAGCATTTTATGCTAGTAGACAAGTTTACGGTAACAGAAAATATTATCCTTGGTAAGGAAACAAAATCAGGTTTAAAGATTGATTTGAAGAAGGCTGAGCAAGAAGTAAGAAATATCTCCGAGCGCTATGGGCTAGCGGTTGATCCCCAAGCGAAAATCGCTGATATTTCTGTTGGAATGCAACAAAGAGTAGAAATATTGAAAACGCTCTATAGAGGAGCTGAAATCTTGATTTTTGATGAGCCAACAGCTGTTTTGACTCCTCAGGAAATCAAAGAGCTTATACAAATTATGAAAACGCTTATTAAAGAGGGCAAGTCAATCATTCTAATTACTCATAAGCTTAAAGAAATCATGGAAGTATGTGACCGTTGTACCGTTATCCGTAAGGGTGTTGGGATTGGTACAGTAAATGTAAGTGAAACAAATCCAAATGAACTTGCAAGCTTGATGGTTGGACGTGAAGTGACCTTTAAAACAGAAAAATCAGATGCAAAGCCTGCTCAGAATGTTCTAGAGATAAATGGTTTGGTAGTGAAGGATTCAAGGGGCCTAACAGCAGTAAATAACTTAAATCTTAATGTTAAGGCTGGAGAAATTCTTGGTATTGCAGGTGTTGATGGAAATGGTCAAACGGAGTTAATTGAAGCGATTTCTGGATTGCGGAAATCAGAAGGTGGTTCAATCCAGCTGAATGGGAAAGAGATTCGAAATCTTTCACCTCGAAAAATAACGGAGGCTGGTACAGGGCATATACCGCAGGACCGCCATAAGCACGGACTCGTTTTAGATTTTCCTATTGGGGAAAACATGGTGCTGCAAACATACTATAAATCACCATTTTCAAAAGCCGGTGTTTTAAACTATAAACAAATCTATCAAAAAGCAAAATCACTTATTCAAGAGTTCGATGTTCGTACACCAAGTGAATTTACACTTGCGAGAGCTTTATCTGGGGGGAACCAACAAAAAGCGATCATCGGGCGTGAAGTGGATCGGAATCCGGACTTGCTCATAGCAGCTCAGCCTACACGTGGACTTGACGTTGGGGCAATTGAGTTTATTCATAAGCGACTAATTGAACAACGAGACAATGGTAAAGCAGTATTATTACTATCCTTTGAACTTGATGAAATTCTTAATGTAAGTGACCGAATTGCGGTTATTTACGAAGGGGAAATCGTTGCTATTGTAAATCCAAAGGAAACAACGGAACAGGAACTTGGATTACTAATGGCTGGTTCCAAACAGAAGGAAGTAGGTGAACAAACAAATGTCTAATCAAGTGAAAAATATTATTGTTCCTATCATGGCTGTCATATTAGGGATGTTAGTAGGAACCATTATTATGATTGTGACAGGCTACGATGCTGTAGCTGCATTTACAGCTCTTTGGAACGGTGCATTTGGAGAAATTTATTACACTGGGGAAGTAATCCGTCAGGTAACTCCGCTTATTTTGGCCGGTTTATCCGTTGCATTTGCCTTCCGTACGGGTCTTTTCAATATTGGAGTGGAAGGACAGTTAATAGTAGGCTGGTTGGCAGCTGTTTGGGTTGGAGTAGCGTTTGATCTTCCTCCTGTTATTCATACACTCGTAGCAGTTATTGCAGCAGGAGTTGCAGGTGCACTATGGGCATTTATTCCGGGTCTATTAAAAGCAAAGTTCCGTGTACACGAAGTAATCGTTACGATCATGTTAAATTATACTGCACTTCACGTGACAAACTATATTATTCGTACCGTTCTATCTGAAAAAAGTGATCGTACAGAAATGATTAAGGACACAGCAACATTACGTTCTTCTTTCTTAGAAGGATTAACTGACTATTCACGCTTGCATTGGGGAATCGTAATTGCATTAATCGGTGTATTTATTATGTGGTTCCTACTTGAAAAGACAACTCGTGGATACGAATTACGTTCAGTTGGATTCAACCAGCATGCATCTCACTACGCTGGTATGAATGTTGATAAAAATATTATTCTTTCTATGGTTATCTCAGGTGCTTTTGCTGGACTAGCTGGAGCTATGGAAGGTCTAGGAACATTTGGTTATGCATCTATTAAAGGTGGTTTCACGGGAGTTGGATTCGATGGAATTGCTGTTGCTCTTCTTGGTGGAAATGGACCTATCGGTGTTATTCTAGCAGCATTACTTTTCGGAGCATTAAAAGTTGGGGCTTTAAACATGCCTCTTGAAGCAGGGGTTCCAAATGAACTTGTAGATATTATTATTGCATTAATCGTGTTCTTTGTTGCAGCAAGTTATATGATTCGTCTGTTTATTGATCGTATTAGTAAAAAGGGGGTGAAGTAAGTGGGATTCATGGATATTTTATATATCGTAATACCTTCTACTTTACTTTGGGCAGCACCACTTATTTTCACTGCGTTAGGCGGTAACTTCTCAGAACGTTCAGGAATCGTTAACATTGGACTTGAAGGTTTAATGGTAATCGGTGCATTTACAGCTATCGTATTTAACCTTGCTTTTGACCAGACACTCGGTAATTTAACTCCTTGGATTTCGTTATTAGTGGCAATGGTTGTTGGAGCGCTATTATCCGTTTTACATGCCGTTGCATCCATTACATTCCGAGCTGACCAGACCGTTTCTGGGGTGGCAATTAATCTTTTGGCAGTGGGTGCAGCACTTTTCCTTGTTAAGCTTTTTTATGGCAAAGGCCAAACAGATATCATTCAAAAGGGCTTTAGTAAAATAGATATTCCTGTCTTAAGCGATATCCCTGTTTTAGGAAAATTATTCTTTTCTAATACGTACTACACCTCATTTGTGGCGATTTTGGTAGCGTTTATCGCATGGTTTGTGATGTTTAAAACACCGTTTGGTCTTCGCCTTCGTGCTGTAGGGGAGCATCCAATGGCAGCAGACACGATGGGGATTAATGTGACAAGAATGAGATATATCGGAGTGATCATCTCCGGAGCACTTGGAGGAATTGGTGGAGGAGTATATGCTCAGTCCATTTCATCTGATTTCAGTCACGCGACGATTTCCGGACAAGGTTTCATGGCGCTAGCGGCATTAATATTTGGTAAGTGGCATCCGCTTGGAGCAATGGGCGCGGCGTTATTCTTCGGATTCGCACAAAGCTTAAGTATCATTGGCTCAAGCTTACCATTATTAGAAAATATCCCGAATGTATACTTGCTAATCGCTCCTTACATCTTAACAATCCTAGCATTAACAGGATTCATCGGAAGAGCAGAAGGACCAAAAGCACTTGGAACACCTTATATTAAAGGGAATAGATAAATCTCCGTTCTTACGGAGATTTTTTTTGTCTTTGCTATTCTACTAACTTTTGTTAAATTTTCGAACATTTGTATAATTTTAATGTTCAGTCTACAAGAATATGGTAAAATAGGGATAATCCATTCGATAGAAGAGGTTTTAATATGAGGTTGTCATTATACTTAGACGATTATGAGACGGAAAAGATTTTTTCTTATTTACGTTGGATTTTTTTATTTGTAGCTGTAGTATTATTTTATTCGCCATTTTTTTCAGAATTATTAGAGCTCGAACATCGTACATTCCCGCTCCTACTGACAGTTGGAATTACCTATATGGTATGCACTCAAATTGCATTTTTGAAACTTGAACCTCAGAATCCGTATTTTCATCTATTAACAAAAGCGGGTATTATCTTTGACTACATAGCTGTGATTTGGCTCCTAGCATTGTCTGGTGGTGTAACGAGTCCGTTATTCCCTATATTTTATTTAATCATTATGCACGCGACTATCTATTGGTACACAAAAGGAGCATTTATTTCATCAGCTAGTTCTACAATAGGGTATACGATTATTCTGTTTACGGAACAAAATATAACGCCACTAATTTTGACCATTTTTGCACTTAATGTTGCATTTATTTGGATTGTTGGATTATTTGGTTCCATGTTAGTTTTACGTGAAAGAAAACACTTGAAGCAAAAGGAAATTTATTATGAACTAATGATTACCGATTACTTAACGGGTTTATATAATCACCGTAGTTTTCAGGAAGAAATGAAAAACCAGAAGGAAGAGAAGGATCCATTTATATTATTGATGTCAGATATTGATCATTTTAAAAGAATCAATGATCGGTATGGCCATATAGCTGGAGACGAGGTTCTGGCAGAAATCGGAAAGCTTTTCAAAGAGTGTTCAAATCAAGCTGGTGGAGAGGCCTTCCGTTATGGTGGAGAAGAGTTCGCAATTATTCTACCAAATCTAAGTGATCATGATTTGAAAACGTTTTTTACAGATATCTATGATAAAATGAATGCATTAACATTTAATGGCTGTATGAGCAAAGTAACGATGAGCTTTGGTGTCGCATATTCTGAGCATCACCGTGAGGATGAAGATTTACTAGCAGTTGCAGATTGCCTCTTGTATGAAGCCAAGAAAAAAGGAAAGAACCAAGCGATATTTGATACGGGATTTGTCTACCGAAACACCTATCTCCCTCACCAAATTTCTTCACTGATTTAAACCTCCAAGTACTGGAGGTTTTTTTGCATATGTTTCCCTTCAATACCAAAAGTTGATAACGGTTTGTCCAAAAGGGTATAGTATATCTAAATACATTGCGTATCACAAGATGGGAAAGCTATTTACGAGCACATAATGTAAAGGAGGATGGAAATATGGCAGTGGTTTCTGAAACGATTAAAGAAATGAGCGGTATCAAGCTACATATGGTGAAAACAGATAAATTTAAGACAAATACGATTATTTTTAAAATGAAAGCTCCTCTACAAAAAGAGAACGTAACAAAACGTGCATTGCTTCCTAATGTACTTCAAAGTAATTCCAAAAAATTTCCTACTACAGGACAGCTTCGAGGGTATTTAGATGAATTGTATGGAGCAACTTTTTATATTGATTTAGGGAAAAAAGGTGAATATCATACAATTAGTTTTGCGATGGAAGTAGCCAATGAACGCTTCCTTTCTGATCCAACTCCACTTTTAAAAACGGCAATTGACTTTCTTGTGGAAGTTTTAACGAATCCAAATGTGGTAGACGGTGAATTTCATAAGGAGACATTGGAGAAGGAAAAACGCAGCCTAAAGCAAAGAATTCAATCCATCTATGATGATAAAATGAAGTATTCAAACAATAGGTTAATTGAAGAAATGTGTAAGGAGGAACCTTACTCTCTGCATGTTCACGGAAAAGAATCTGAAGTGGATGTTATTAGCGGGAAAGATCTTTATGATTATTACAAAAAAGCATTAGCTGAAGATGAACTCAATTTATATATTATCGGTGATATAGAAGAACAAGAAGTAGAACAAATGGTACATGAAAAATTCACTTTCTCATCCAGAACTCCCCAAGTTGTGGAGAAAAAACAACCAGCGCAGGTAGAGGAAAAAGTCATTAAGGAAGAACAAGATGTTAAGCAAGGAAAATTAAATATTGGGTACCGAACAAATGTAGCATATGGAGATCCAGATTATTTTGCCCTTCAAGTATTTAATGGTGTGTACGGTGGATTCTCACATTCCAAGTTATTTATTAATGTGCGTGAGAAAGCGAGTCTTGCTTACTATGCTGCTAGTCGGGTGGAAAGTCATAAAGGGTTGCTGATGGTAATGTCTGGAATTGATAATAGCAATTTTGAGAAAGCAGTCTCAATCATAAAAGAGCAGATGCAAGCCATGAAAAATGGAGACTTTTCAGATGATGATTTGATTCAAACGAAGGCAGTGATTAAAAATCAACTACTTGAAACGCTTGATACAGCACGTGGAATGGTTGAAATTCTTTATCATAATGTAGTGGCAGGACAACAAATTCAGCTAGATGAATGGTTACAGAGAATCGAGACTGTGACGAAGGAAGAGGTCGTAGAGGTTGCTAATAAAATTCAACTCGATACGATTTATTTCTTATCGGGAACGGGGGCGACGAAGTAATGGAAAAGATCTCATTTGATCAGCTTCAAGAGGAACTTTACCACGAGAAGTTAGAAAATGGTTTAGAGGTATACATTCTTCCGAAAAAAGGGTTTAACAAAACCTATGCAACTTTTACTACCAAATATGGATCCATTGATAACCATTTTGTACCTGCAGGGAAAAAAGAGCTTGTGAAGGTTCCGGATGGGATTGCCCACTTTTTAGAGCACAAGCTTTTTGAAAAAGAAGATGGCGATGTGTTCCAGCAATTTAGTCGTCAAGGGGCATCAGCGAATGCCTTTACATCTTTCACAAGAACTGCATATCTTTTTTCCAGTACGTCAGACGTAGAGAAAAATCTAGAAACTTTAATCGACTTTGTCCAGTATCCTTATTTCTCTGAAAAAACGGTGGAAAAAGAAAAAGGTATTATTGGTCAAGAAATTGATATGTATGATGATAATCCAGACTGGCGCTTGTATTTTGGAGCGATTCAAAACCTATTTGAAAATCACCCAGTGAAGATTGACATCGCAGGGACAAAAGATTCAATTGCTGAAATTACAAAGGATATGTTGTATGAGTGCTATCATACCTTCTATCACCCAAGTAATATGCTGTTGTTTATCGTTGGTCCTGTTCAGGTTGAGGAAATCATGAAGCAGATTAAAGATAACCAGTCAAAGAAGACCTTCCCTTCGCAAGTAGAAATTGAACGTAAATTTGATAGTGAAAAGGAAGATGTATCCGAAAAGAAATTAGTCCTGCCTATGAACGTACATTCTTCTAAATGCTTAGTGAGTATAAAAGCTACTGACACGGAAAAACAAGGCGAGGAAATGCTAAAACAGGAACTAACAACAAATGTGTTACTGGAGTTATTGTTTGGAAGAAGTAGTGGAAATTATGATAAGCTTTACAGCAGTGGACTTATTGATGATTCCTTCTCTTTTGATTATACGCAAGAGAAAGGGTTTGGCTTCGCGATGATTGGCGGGGACACAAATAATCCAGATCAACTAGCCAATGAAATAAAAAGAATGTTAGAAGAAGAAAAAAGCTCAAGTAAGATTACGGTAGAAAGCTTAGAGCGTACGAAGAAGAAAAAAATTGGTGCGTTTCTCCGAGCTGTTAATTCACCTGAGTACATTGCTAATCAATTTACACGATATGCATTTAACGATATGAATTTGTTTGATGTTGTACCAGTATTAGAAGCAATAAAAATTGAGGATGTACACCATGTAGCTGAAAATTTAATTTCCGAAAATCGAATGGCTATTTGCCAAGTAGTGCCAAAAGCTAATTAAAGTGAGGCGTCGTTTATCGACGCCTTTTTGTTGAAGTGAGGAGAAGCTAGTGAAAAAATATGCGTTAATTACTGGAGCAAGTGGGGAGATCGGCTCTGCTATAGCTAAGAGGCTTGCAAAGGATGGGTTTTCTTTATACTTACATTATCATAAGAATAAAGAGAGAATGGAACGTTTGCTCCATGAACTTTCTATTTTTGAGAATGAATACATTCCAATCCAAGCGGATTTGACTAAAAAAAATGGGATTGAAAAGCTTTGTGAAAATATCTTTGCTTTACATGCCATCATACATAATTGTGGTCAAAGTCATTACGGATTATTGATTGACTTGAATGATGACGACCTTGAGCAAATCATGAATCTTCAAGTTACGGCACCGATTTTATTGACGAAGCGTCTACTTCCGAAGATGATGGCTCATCATAATGGACAAATTGTCGTTATTTCCTCCATTTGGGGACAGACAGGTGCTGCCTGTGAAGTAGCATATTCTGCTGCAAAAGGTGCTCAAATCGCGTTTGTAAAAGCGTTAAGTAAAGAAGTTGCATTAAATGGTATTACCGTCAACGCGGTCGCACCTGGTGCCATTCAAACTCCGATGTTAGAAAATTTCACTGATGACGAGTTGCAAATGCTTAAGGATGAAATTCCAATTGGAAGATTAGGCTCAGGTGAGGATGTGGCTGATTCAGTTTCCTTTCTCCTCTCTCCTGGTTCTAGGTATATCACAGGCCATACTCTTGCGGTTAATGGTGGTTGGTATACATAATTCATGAAACGTTCACGTTATCTAAATGAATAATTCCCTCCTTTTCAAAGCAAAATAAGTTTGTAGTAAAAAAAAGGAGGTTATACAATGTCTGTACTTGATAATTGGGAGCAGTGGAAAGACTTTTTAGGTGATCGCTTGCATCATGCTCAGAATGAAGGGATGAATAAGCAAGTAATTGGTGATCTTGCTTTCCAAATCGGAGACTATTTAGCAAAACAAGTGGATCCGAAAAATGAACAAGAGCGCATTTTATCTGACCTTTGGTCTGTTGCTACAACAGAAGAACAGCACGCAATTGCTAATATAATGGTGAAGCTTGTTCAAAATGACGGTTCACGCTAAAGACTGCTTAAAATAGGTAAATCAAAAAGAGAGGCAAACATCCTCTCTTTTTTTTCATATCATATAAAAATTTCTCCAAATGACGACTTGTACTTGTTTTTCCTTTCATCTTAATAGAAAATCATATATGATAGAAGATGATTAATTTGCACCAAAAATGGTCAAATATGGCGCTTCCCTCGGAGGTATTCTATGGAAAAGTTGAACAAAACAGAGTGGTATTTGGAGTATGAAATTCAGAAAAATCGTCCTGGATTGCTAGGGGATATTTCTTCATTATTAGGGATGCTCTCCATTAATATTGTAACCATTAATGGGGTAGATGAAGGAAGACGCGGATTGCTCATACTAGCACAAGATTATGAGCAAATTGAGCGACTTGAGTCTATTTTAAAAACAATGGATACGATTAAGATAATCAAGCTAAGAGAACCAAAGCTAAGAGATCGATTAGCTGTAAGACACGGTAGATACATACAAAGAGATGCTGATGACAAAAAGACCTTTCGATTTGTGCGTGATGAATTGGGCCTATTAGTAGATTTTATGGCAGAGTTATTTAAGCAGGAAGGTCATAAACTCATCGGTATCCGTGGAATGCCGCGTGTAGGAAAAACCGAGTCTATTGTTGCTTCAAGCGTCTGTGCAAACAAAAGATGGCTGTTTGTTTCCTCGACGCTCTTAAAGCAAACCATTCGGAATCAACTCATTGAGGACGAATATAACGAGAACAATTTATTCATAATTGATGGAATCGTTTCTACAAGAAGAGCAAACGAACGACATTGGCAATTAGTTCGAGAAATTATGCGACTACCTGCTGTAAAAGTGGTAGAGCATCCGGATGTCTTTGTCCAAAATACAGAGTACACACTCGATGATTTTGACTATATTATCGAGCTCAGAAACGATCCAGAAGAGGAAATTAAGTATGATATTGTAAGAAATACGATGTTTTCAGATTCTGATTTTGGGGGATTTGATTTCTAAAAGAGCCGTTTTCGTATGAACATAGATGCGAAAACGCCTTTAATAGCATTGGAAGGTGTTAGAAGTTGACAGAACTAAGTAACAAACTAAGAGAAGCTCGGCTTTCACTCGGCTTGAGCTTGGATGATTTACAAACCACAACTAAAATTCAAAAACGGTATTTGCAAGCATTAGAAGAGGGAAACTATAGTATTATTCCTGGTCCGTTTTATGTTCGTGCTTTTATTAAGCAATATGCAGAAGCTGTTCAGCTCGATCCAGAAGAGCTATTTGCTGAGTATAAGTCTGATATCCCATCTACGCATGGCGATGACTTTCCAGAGAAGCTTTCAAGGGTTCAAACTAGGAAGGATGTTGCACCAGGTAATTCAAAGATATTTGCGATTTTACCAAGGTTGCTGATTGGGGTTTTTGTTATCGGTGCAGTGGCTCTAGCCTATTTTTTAGTAGTTAATATTAAAGAAAATGGTGAATCGGCAGAAGAACCCGCAACAACTGATAGCGAACAAATACAGTATGAAGATAATTTATCTGAAAAGGAAGCAGAAGAGGATAATGAATCGGAAGCTTCTGAAAATGATGAAAATCAAACATCTAGTGCCAATGGAGTAACAGAAGAAACGACGGAAGAAGAAACCACTCCTACACAAGAAGTTACAGTTGCTGAATCAAAAGGGAAAGAAACAGTATATGAAGTAAAGAATGCAGAAAAGTTTGAAGTAAAGCTTGTGTCTACCGGTGAAACCTGGGTGAATATGCTAAATGGAAAAGGACATTCATTTTGGCAAGGAATCTTAAAAACAGGTGCTGAGGATAATAAAGTAGTTGATTATTCAAAAGAGCAAGAAGCTGTTCTGGTAATTGGGAATTCTTCAGAGACTGAAATATATGTGAATGATCAAAAGCTGGAGTATGCTACACCTCCCGCTGATCAAGTTAGACAGGATATCACAATTCGTTATGTACCAACAGTGAATGAATAGTCATCGTATGGTGACTATTTTTTCGCTTTCTTTTCTATTTTGTTGTATGCTTGTTTTATTGAAAGAAGAAAGTAATAATAAGGAATTTGCTTTATAGGTTAAAATGGAGGTCTTTAAAATGAATTTGCCTAATAAAATTACAGTCTCACGAATTTTATTAATTCCACTTTTTTTAGTAATTGTATATGATCCTTTTTATTGGGGGAATATGCAGTTTATTGGGGCGGAGCTTCCGGTAGCGCACTTTATCGCCGCTTTAATTTTTATTTTTGCTTCTGCTACCGATTGGGTTGATGGATATTATGCTAGAAAGTATAATCTTGTTACCAATCTAGGGAAGTTCCTTGATCCGTTAGCAGACAAGTTGCTCGTGTCTGCAGCGTTAATTGTTTTAGTTGAGTTTGGACTTGCTGCTTCTTGGCTAGTCATCATCATTATTTGCCGAGAGTTTGCTGTAACGGGTCTACGAGCAATCCTAGCTGGAGGCGGAGAAGTAGTAGCGGCGAATATGCTTGGAAAAATTAAGACCTGGACTCAAATAGTTGCTATTTCCGCATTGCTACTACATAACACGATTTTTGAGCTTGTATCTCTTCCATTTGCCGATATTGCCTTATGGGTGGCTACGTTCTTTACTATTTGGTCTGGATGGGATTATTTTGCCAAAAATAAGCATGCATTTATTAATTCTAAATAATTTGAGGTTAGGTGATTGTATACATGAATGCGGAGATCATCGCGGTTGGTTCAGAGCTATTGCTCGGGCAAATTGTAAACACAAACGCTCGTTTCATTTCCAAACAACTAGCTAGCATTGGTACCAACGTGTTTTATCATACGGTGGTTGGTGATAATCCGACCCGTTTACAGCAAGCGATTGCTGTTGCAGAAGGCCGATCTAACTTAATTATTTTTACTGGTGGATTGGGACCCACAAAGGATGATTTGACAAAAGAAACCATTGCCAAACACCTCGGTAAGGAGTTGGAGTTTGATCAGGCTGCTCTTGACTCTATCTCTCAATACTTTGAACGTACAAACCGTATAATGACCGAAAATAATAAGAAGCAAGCACTGGTACTAGCTGACTCTATTGTGTTGCCTAATGATAATGGAATGGCGCCTGGAATGCTTTTAACTACTAACACTCATCGTTATATGTTATTACCAGGACCACCGAAAGAAATGGAACCAATGTTTCTAAATTATGCGCTACCACTATTACAAAAGGAGCCAGACGTTTCTGAGACGATCGTTTCGCGAGTGTTGCGTTTCTTTGGGATAGGAGAGGCTGCATTAGAAACAAAAATTGAGGATTTGATTGATGCACAAACGAATCCTACCATTGCACCCCTTGCTAGCGATGGGGAGGTTACATTACGGCTCACTGCTAAGCACCAACTAGCTGACGTGGCAAATGAGCTAATTAATGAAACGGAAGAGAAGATTCGTTCACGTGTTGGTGAGTTCTTCTATGGATATGATGAAACCTCGTTAATGAATGAGTTATTTACCTTACTTCAAAAGAACGATTTAACGATTGCCTGTGCAGAGAGCTTAACCGGAGGGATGTTTCAACAGGAGTTGACAGTTATTCCAGGTTCGAGTGCTGTATTAAAAGGCGGGGTCGTGTGCTATACCAATGAGGTTAAGGAAAAGGTACTTGGTGTTAAAAAGGAAACGCTCGAAAAGTATGGAGCAGTGAGTGAAGAGTGTGCAAGGGAGTTATCTGAAAATGTGGCTTCCTTACTTAACGCTGATATTGGAATAAGCTTTACTGGTGTGGCAGGACCTGGTGCTGTTGAGGGAAAACCAGTAGGAACGGTGTATATTGGAATTTCGAAAAAAGGATCTCCAGTGGTAGTTGAAAAATTTGTTTTTGCTGGAACAAGAGAAGGCAATCGAGTGAGAAGCGTGAAGTATGGCTGTTTCTCACTAATTAATAGCTTGAAAGATTAACAGAGCATATTATTTTGCTCTGTTTTTTTCTCTTTACGAAATTTAGAAATTGATTTAAAATGAGATTTTTCCGCTATGAACATAGGAGAAAAATCAATTTTACTAAGCAGAAAATAGAATTATACAACTATATTTGGTAGTGAAAAAAATCGAATGAATGTTCGATTTTTTGCTCGACAAACAGAAATAAAACGAGTATAGTAAAGATAGTGAAATGAACATGCAACGAATAATAGATAGATATATTCGTTTTAAATAAGGAGGAAATAGTAGTGGCAAATGATCGTCAAGCAGCCCTTGAAATGGCATTAAAACAAATAGAAAAGCAATTTGGTAAAGGCTCTATCATGAAGTTAGGAGAACAAACAGATCGTCAAATTTCCACTTCTAAAAGTGGATCACTAGCTCTTGATACAGCATTAGGAATAGGTGGCTATCCAAAGGGCCGTATCATTGAAATCTATGGTCCTGAAAGCTCGGGTAAAACAACCGTTGCCCTTCATGCGATTGCAGAGGTACAAGCTGCAGGAGGACAAGCAGCATTTATTGATGCCGAGCATGCACTTGACCCTGATTATGCACAGAAGCTTGGTGTGAACATTGATGAATTGCTCTTGTCACAGCCTGACACTGGTGAACAAGCCCTTGAAATTGCTGAAGCATTGGTTCGAAGCGGAGCAGTTGATATTTTAGTCATCGACTCAGTAGCTGCCCTTGTTCCAAAGGCAGAGATCGAAGGGGAAATGGGAGACTCGCACGTTGGTCTGCAAGCTCGTTTAATGTCACAAGCTCTTCGTAAGCTTTCTGGTGCGATCAACAAGTCTAAAACAATTGCTATCTTTATTAACCAGATTCGTGAAAAGGTCGGAGTTATGTTTGGTAACCCTGAGACAACTCCTGGAGGACGTGCGCTTAAATTCTATTCATCTGTTCGTTTAGAGGTTCGCCGTGCAGAAACGTTAAAGCAAGGTAATGATATGGTTGGTAACAAAACGAAAATTAAAGTGGTGAAGAATAAAGTAGCTCCTCCATTCCGTACGGCTGAAGTAGATATTATGTATGGAGAAGGAATTTCCAAAGAAGGAGAAGCTCTTGATATGGGATCAGAACTTGATATCGTACAGAAGAGTGGATCTTGGTATTCTTATAATGATGAGCGTCTTGGTCAAGGTCGTGAGAATGCGAAGCTGTTCTTGAAGGAAAATAAAGAGTTATTAGTTGAAATTCAAAATAAGATTCGTGAACACTATGGTTTAGACGGCGTGAAGACTCTTCCGGAAGACCATGAAGAAGATCAAGAAGAATTTAATTTAGTAGATTAGTACAGATTTTACAGCAGACTATTTGGTCTGCTGTTTTTTATACCAATAGTTCTCAATGATGGTACGAAAATTGAAAAGTGAACTCGATTTATGAATGCTTTGACAACAGAGGGTTTGACAAAGTTCACCATTATCTACCAATATAAACGAAATATTACAACCAAGCCGGACAAACCCTTGACAATAAAAATTCACACATTTACAATTAATATGTATATTTTATGTTTTTTAATGATGAATGAAGACGTGTAAAAGCCTTTGTGCTGTATATTGACAAAACAATGTACATGCCGACATTTTAGAAAACGTAACACAAGTTAATAGCAAGAGGAGGTGAAATGATGGATCTTTTTACAATGATCATCTCCATTTTGCTTGCTTTACCCGTCGGTGCAGTTGTTGGCTATTTTGTTCGTAAATCTTTTTCTGAAGCAAAAATTGCTGGAGCTAGAGGTGCTGCAGAGCAAATTCTAGAAGATGCAAAACGTGAAGCAGAAGCTTTAAAAAAGGAGTCGCTGCTTGAGGCAAAGGATGAGATTCATAAGCTTCGTACAGAAGCAGAACGTGAAGTTCGTGATCGAAGAAGCGAGCTGCAAAAGCAGGAAAATCGCTTACTTCAAAAAGAGGAAAATCTTGATCGAAAAGACGAATCGTTAGACAAACGTGAAGCACTTTTAGAGAAGAGGGACGATTCTCTTAACAAAAAACAACAGCATATTGAAGAGATGGAAAGCAAAGTGGACGAGATCGTAAAAATGCAACAGGCAGAGCTTGAACGCATCTCGGGCTTAACTCGTGATGAGGCGAAATCCATCATTTTAGAGCGTATGGAACAGGAGTTATCCCATGACATCGCTTTAATGATAAAAGAGAGTGAAAATAGAGCAAAAGAGGAAGCAGACAAAAAAGCAAAGGAAATTTTGTCGTTAGCTATTCAACGTTGTGCGGCTGATCACGTTGCAGAAACGACCGTTTCGGTTGTCACTCTTCCAAATGATGAGATGAAAGGTCGAATCATTGGTCGTGAAGGACGAAACATCCGTACGCTTGAAACTCTTACTGGAATTGATCTTATTATTGATGATACTCCAGAAGCAGTTATTTTATCTGGGTTTGATCCGATTCGAAGAGAAACAGCCCGCTTAGCGCTCGAAAAATTAGTTCAAGATGGTCGTATCCATCCTGCTCGAATCGAAGAAATGGTTGATAAGGCACGCCGTGAAGTGGATGAACATATTCGTGAAATTGGTGAGCAAACCACTTTTGAGGTTGGAGTACATGGACTGCACCCAGATTTAATTAAGATTCTCGGCCGATTGAAATTCCGTACTAGCTATGGTCAAAATGTATTGAAGCACTCTACTGAAGTTTCCCAATTAGCTGGATTGCTAGCTGCAGAACTGGGAGAAGATGAAACGCTTGCTCGTCGTGCAGGATTACTACACGATATTGGTAAGGCAATTGACCATGAAGTAGAAGGAAGTCACGTAGAAATCGGTGTCGAACTTGCTACTAAATACAAGGAGCATCCGGTTGTTATTAACTCGATTGCTTCTCACCATGGCGATTCTGAACCTACCTCCGTTATTGCTGTTCTTGTTGCAGCGGCAGATGCGCTATCCGCAGCAAGACCTGGTGCAAGGCGTGAGACGCTTGAAAACTATATCCGACGCTTAGAAAAGCTTGAGGAAATTTCTGAATCGTATGATGGAGTGGAAAAGTCATTTGCTATCCAGGCTGGACGTGAAGTTCGTATCCTAGTGAAGCCAGAGCAAATTGACGACTTAGAGGCTCATCGTTTAGCTCGCGATATTCGTAAAAAAATCGAAGAGGAACTTGATTATCCAGGCCATATCAAGGTAACGGTAATTAGGGAAACGAGAGCAGTTGAATACGCAAAATAAAGCGGTGCTTTTGCACCGCTTTTATTTTGTCCAGCTCCAGCCCCCAGCAACTAGTGTACTTCGATCATCTCCCTACGATAAGTCAACATCGAATCGCTTGCGCTCTTCGTGTTTCCTTTATCTCAGTCGAAGCTCTACAGTCCATACGTTGCTAAACGGGCGCTTACGCTTTTCTTATTTTCCATTACATATGATACAATGAAAAGAAATTGAGGAAAAAGAAGGGTTTAATTGATGAACATATTATTTGTTGGAGATGTTGTTGGTTCACCAGGAAGGGATATGGTGAAGGAGTACGTCCCAAGATTAAAGGAAAAATATCGTCCGCACATTACCATTATTAATGGTGAAAATGCTGCAGGCGGAAAAGGGATAACAGAAAAAATCTATAGAGGCTTTTTAGAGGTTGGTGCGCAAGCCGTTACTCTTGGAAACCATACATGGGATAACCGTGATATTTTTGAGTTCATTGATGATGCAAAATACATGGTTCGACCTGCAAACTTCCCTGAAGATAACCCTGGTAAGGGAATTGTGTATTTAAAAATGAATCAAGATGAAATAGCCATCATCAGCTTGCAAGGGCGTACCTTTATGCAACCGAATGATTGTCCGTTCCGAAAAGCGGATGAACTGATCGAAGAAGCAACTAAACGAACACCGATTATCTTTGTTGATTTCCATGCAGAGGCAACAAGTGAGAAGCTCGCTATGGGTTGGTATTTAGATGGGAGAGTAACAGCAGTAGTTGGTACACACACACATGTTCAAACGGCTGACAATCGAGTATTGCCGCAAGGAACAGCCTATATTTCGGATGTTGGAATGACAGGTCCTTACGATGGAATATTAGGAATGGACAGAGAAATTGTAATTAGACGATTCCTTTCCAACTTACCAGCACGATTTGAAGTTCCAGATACAGATAAAACACAGCTTGGTGCCGTACATATTGAACTGGATAAAAAGACGGGAAAAGCAAAAAAAATCGATCGTATTCTGATTAATGACGATCATCCATTTTTTTCATAGATGGTCAGAAAAATAAATACACAGCTAAAGCACCTGTAAAATAGACGCAGGTGTTTTTTTGTTTAACTATTACCGCTAAGCAATGTGAAATACACTTTTCTTTTAATCTTACTTTTTTGTCCAAGCCGGAATATGTTAAAGCTTTTGCGAATATAGTATCAATGGAATCATATATACCTGAGTTGTTCAATAACAAGAACATCAGGGGGGATTAAACAAGGGGGAGCTAGGAATGGAAATATTAAAAGTTTCAGCAAAATCTAATCCCAATTCTGTAGCTGGTGCGCTCGCAGGAGTTCTGCGCGAAAGAGGTGCTGCAGAAATTCAGGCCATAGGTGCGGGTGCATTAAATCAAGCGGTAAAGGCAGTAGCCATTGCACGAGGATTTGTAGCACCTAGCGGAGTCGATTTGATTTGTATCCCAGCATTCACAGACATATTAATTGATGGGGAAGAGCGCACGGCAATCAAATTAATCATTGAGCCTAGATGAGGAAGTAACTTTTTTTCCTGTTTGCATTCTTATTGCAAACAGGTTCTTTTTTTGTCAATATGAGCCTATGCTAAATAAACGACTAAGGAAGGAATTTGAACTATGAAAATTTTTGATGCACATTGTGATGTATTATACAAAATGTTTATGAATCCTAAGCTTACAAGCTTTTTAGATCCAAAGGAGCTTCAGGTTACGCTCGCGGGCATGAAGAAAAGTGGTGTCAAAGTGCAATGCTTTGCGATTTATGTGCCAGAGAATATTCACCCTGATCTTTCCTTCCATGCTGCTTTGCATATGATAGACCTTTTCTATGAAAAAATTCTCAAACCAAATAAAGAATTGAAGCTGATTTCGAGACAGAAGGACTTAGATAATCTTAAAGACGGAGAAATCGGAGCGATTCTCACACTAGAGGGGTGTGATTGTATTGGTTCGGATTTGCTGAAGCTAAAAACACTGCTTCGTCTCGGAGTTACTTCAGTTGGTTTAACATGGAATTTTGCTAATGCTGTCGCTGATGGGGCACTTGAGGAACGGGGCGCAGGTCTTTCTAGGTTCGGAACAAGAGTCGTATCAACTCTTAACAAAGATAGGGTATGGTGTGATGTATCACATCTATCAGAAAGAGGGTTTTGGGATGTGCTGGAGTTAGCAGATTATCCTTTCGCTTCTCACTCCAATGCGTATTCTCTATGTCCGCATCCGAGGAATTTACGGGATGAACAGATTGCGGCATTAATAGAAAGAGAAACAGTCATGGGTTTAACCTTTGTTACTCAGTTTCTGTCTGGGAAAACGACAGCGACGATCACAGATATACTGCGTCATCTTGACTATATTTGCTCTCTTGGAGGAGAGGATTTTGTTGGGTTCGGTTCTGATTTCGATGGAACCGAACATTGTGTAACAGGGCTTGAACATGTAGAAAATTATAGCAATCTTGTAAATGAACTAGGAAAATATTATTCTAGTATACAGGTCGAGAAGTTTTTGTACGGAAATATGGCGAAAAGATTTCCGAAATAAAGAGGAGGGAATAAAGCGTTTTCATTTTTATTTAGACTGAATGGGTTAAAAAAAGTCAGATAAAACTATTATTTTCGCAAAAATAAAAAAATATTCATATTTTCGCCATTATTTGGGCGTAAAGGGTTGCTTTTTTTTTCACATAGGTCTAGAATTGAAAGCGTTTAGTACCCTTCCATTTCTCACATTTTACTCTATGAAAACTAGAGTCAAAATCTTCGTGTTACAATCGGAAAAGTGCTACACTATTGGTAAAGTAAACGTTTTTACATATTTCTTAACGTATCCAAAGGGGTGTAAGACATGATCAATCAACTTTCTTGGAAAGTTGGCGGGCAGCAAGGGGAAGGGATTGAAAGTACTGGGGAGATTTTCTCTATTGCTTTGAATCGATTAGGTTACTATTTATATGGGTACCGCCACTTTTCATCTCGTATTAAAGGTGGACACACTAATAACAAGATCCGTGTAAGCACGTCACAGGTTCGCTCTATTTCAGATGACTTAGACATCTTAGTGGCATTTGATCAGGAAACGCTTGACTTAAATTACAAAGAACTTCATGACAATGGTGTGATGATTGCAGATGCGAAGTTTAATCCTGTGAAACCAACGGATACAAATGCAACTTTGTATGCGGTTCCATTTACAGATATTGCAACTGAATTAGGTACATCATTAATGAAAAACATGGTGGCAGTTGGGGCTACTTGTGCAGTACTAGATTTAGATATTAACGTTTTTGAGTCTGTAGTTCAAGAGATTTTTGGACGTAAAGGACAGTCTGTGGTTGATAAGAACATGGAAGCGATCCAAGCTGGTTATACAGCAATGAAGGAACAAATTCAGGACGCCGCTATCATGCAATTAGCAAAGGCAGATGGAAAACAGCGTTTGTTCATGATTGGTAACGATGCGATTGCGCTAGGCGCACTAGCTGGTGGATGTCGTTTTATGGCAGCCTATCCAATTACTCCAGCTTCTGAAATCATGGAGTATTTAATTAAAAAACTACCTGCTCTTGGTGGAACAGTTATTCAAACAGAAGATGAGATTGCGGCATGTACGATGGCGATCGGTGCAAACTATGCAGGTGTTCGTGCGATCACTGCATCAGCTGGTCCAGGATTATCGTTGAAGATGGAAGCAATCGGTCTTTCAGGAATTACCGAAACACCAATTGTTATTGTTGATACACAGCGTGGTGGTCCATCTACTGGTCTACCAACAAAGCAAGAACAATCTGATTTAATGGCCATGATCTATGGTACTCACGGTGAAATTCCAAAGATCGTAATGGCTCCAAGTACGGTACAAGAAGCGTTCTATGATACAGCAGAGGCATTTAACCTTGCTGAAGAGTATCAGGTGCCTGTTATCGTTTTATCAGACCTTCAACTTTCTTTAGGAAAGCAAACGGTTGAGCCTTTAGACTTTAGTAAGGTAGAAATTCGACGTGGAAAACTTGTAACTGAACTACCAGAATCAGATTCAAAAGATTACTTTAAGCGTTATGAAGTGACTGAAGACGGTATCTCTCCTCGTGTTATTCCTGGGGTAAAAGGTGGAATCCACCACGTAACAGGTGTAGAACATGATGAAACAGGTAAACCGTCAGAATCAGCATTAAACCGTAATGCACAAATGGATAAGCGTTTCCGTAAAGTTGAGAACATCAGATTTAATACGCCAATTCACGTTCAAGCTCCACATGAAGATGCGGATGTACTAGTTGTTGGTTTTAACTCAACTAGAGGAGCGATTGAAGAAGCTATGACACGCCTTGAGAAGGATGGAGTGAAAGTGAATCATGCGCATGTACGTTTGATTCATCCGTTCCCTACTGACGAAATGCTTCCGCTAGTCAAAGCAGCGAAAAAGGTTGTAGTTGTTGAAAACAACGCAACTGGACAGTTAGCAAACATTCTAAAGATGAATGTAGGACATGCTGAGAAAGTAGTAAAGCATTTAAAGTATGACGGAAATCCATTCCTACCACATGAAATCCATTCAAAGATCAAGGAGATGTTCTAAATTATGGCGACGTTTAAAGATTTTCGAAACAACGTGAAGCCTAACTGGTGTCCAGGCTGCGGCGATTTCTCTGTTCAAGCGGCAATTCAACGTGCTGCTGCGAATGTAGGGTTAGAGCCAGATAACTTAGCGGTTATTTCTGGTATCGGTTGCTCTGGACGTATTTCAGGATATATAAACTCTTACGGATTCCATTCCATTCACGGACGTTCTTTACCGATTGCCCAAGGGGTAAAAATGGCGAATCGTGATTTGACAGTTATTGCATCTGGCGGAGATGGAGATGGTTTCGCGATCGGGATGGGTCATACGATTCATTCTATCCGTCGAAACATTGATATCACTTACATTGTCATGGATAACCAAATTTACGGTTTAACAAAGGGGCAAACATCGCCAAGATCGGCAGCAGGCTTTAAAACGAAGTCTACACCACAAGGATCAATTGAACAGCCGATTTCTCCAATGGAAATGGCGTTAACTGCTGGGGCAACATTTGTGGCACAAAGCTTCTCTACAGACTTAAAAGATTTAACAGCGCTTATTGAAGCTGGTATTAAGCATAAAGGATTTTCTTTAATCAACGTTTTTAGTCCTTGTGTGACGTACAATAAAATCAACACTTACGATTGGTTTAAGGAAAACCTAACTAAGCTAGCTGATGTGGAAGGCTATGATTCATCTAATCGTGAAGTGGCTATGCAAACTCTAATGAAGCATGACGGATTAGTTACAGGTTTGATTTATCAAGATACAGAGCGTAAATCTTACCAAGAACTAATAAACGGTTATTCTGAAACACCGTTATCTCAGCATGATCTTCAATTAGATGAAGCTCATTTTAATAAATTAGTTTCCGAGTTTATGTAAGCTGGAAGGAACAAGAAACCCCGAGAACATCTCGGGGTTTCTCTATGCGATATATTTCTGATGATTTGTGATAACCATCACATTCAATGAATGTAATAAGGGGTAAAATTATTTGCTGTAATGAATGAAACCGCTAACGATTGGTTAAGTTTTTTATATTGTGTTCAGTTCTTCAACCATTTATACTTAACTAATGTGATTCAATCTACTATCAACGAACTAACTATACGAAAATAATATTTTTGTTTGGTGGTATTTTTAAAGTGTTTGATTATTGCAGTGAAAGGAGCAACATTTATGAACGAAAATCAACGATTAGAAAGTCAACAAGCTGTGCAGGAAGGTAATTCTTCGGACAAAAAATCCGGTAAGGATTACAGTAAATATTTTGAGTCAGTATATACTCCACCATCGCTTAAAGACGCGAAAAAGCGTGGTAAAGAAGAAGTAAAGTACCATAAGGATTTTTCACTTCCTGAAGAATTTAAGGGCATGGGACAAGGCCGTAAGTTTTATATTCGTACGTACGGCTGTCAAATGAATGAGCATGATACAGAAGTAATGGCCGGTATTTTCATGGGGCTAGGCTATGAGCCAACAGACTCTGTTGATGATGCCAATGTTATTTTATTAAATACATGTGCGATCCGTGAGAATGCTGAAAACAAAGTGTTTGGTGAGCTCGGTCATCTTAAACATTTAAAACAGCAAAACCCAGATGTATTAATTGGAGTTTGTGGCTGTATGTCTCAAGAGGAATCGGTTGTTAATAAAATCCTAAAAACATACCACCAAGTGGATATGATCTTCGGAACGCATAATATTCATCGATTACCAAATATCCTACACGAAGCTTACATGTCTAAGGAAATGGTCGTGGAAGTATGGTCTAAAGAAGGGGATGTAATTGAGAACCTTCCGAAGATCCGCCGTGGAAATATTAAAGCATGGGTAAACATTATGTACGGCTGCGATAAGTTCTGTACGTACTGTATCGTTCCATTTACTCGTGGAAAAGAGCGCAGTCGTCGTCCTGACGATATCATTCAAGAAGTTCGCCAGCTAGCAGCTCAAGGGTATCAGGAAATTACTCTTCTTGGTCAAAACGTAAATGCTTACGGGAAAGATTTTGAAGACATGAAATATGGTTTAGGTGACTTAATGGATGAGATCCGAAAGATTGATATTCCACGTATCCGTTTTACAACAAGTCATCCGCGTGATTTTGACGATCACTTAATTGAGGTACTTGCAAAGGGTGGAAACTTAGTTGAGCATATACACCTACCAGTTCAATCTGGTTCTACAGAAGTACTAAAAATCATGGCTCGTAAGTACACTAGAGAACAATACCTAGAGCTTGTTCGTAAAATTAAAGCAGCTATTCCAAATGCTTCTTTCACGACAGATATCATTGTAGGATATCCAAATGAAACAGAAGAACAATTCGAAGAAACGCTTTCTTTATACCGTGAAGTTGGATACGAATCTGCTTATACATTCATCTATTCTCCACGTGAAGGAACGCCAGCAGCTAAAATGCAGGATAACGTTCCAATGGAAGTGAAGAAGGAACGTTTACAGCGATTAAACGCTTTGGTAAATGAAATGTCTGCAGAAGCAATGAAGAAATATCAAGGGGAAATAGTGGAAGTATTAGTTGAAGGGGAAAGTAAAAACAACCCGGATGTACTTGCTGGCTACACTCGTAAAAGTAAGCTAGTAAACTTTGTTGGACCAAAAACAGCAATTGGTAAGCTTGTAAAAGTAAAAATCACAGAAGCAAAAACATGGTCATTAAACGGGGAAATGGTGGAAGAAACTCAAATTGTAGAGGTGAAATAAATGGCGAAGTACACAAAAGATGATATTATAGAGCGTGCAAAAGAACTAGCTTCCATGATAGCGAGCACAGAAGAAGTAGATTTCTTCAAGAAAGCGGAAGCGCAGATTCATAGTAATGAAAAAGTAAGTTCTCTTATTTCGCAAATTAAAGGGTTGCAAAAGCAAGCCGTTAATTTACAACACTATGGAAAAGCAGAAGCTCTAAAGAAAACAGAAGATAAAATTGCTTCTATTGAAGAAGAATTGGATTCTATCCCTGTTGTACAGGAATTTAAGCAATCACAAGTAGACGTGAATGAACTACTGCAATTAGTGGCTAACACCATCTCCAACAAAGTAACAGATGAAGTCATCTTGTCAACGGGCGGAAACGTCCTGAGTGGAGAAACAGGTGCAGAGGTTAACCATAAGAATCAGAGCTGTTCCCATCACTAAGATGTGGGAATGGGAAGACCCTCGTTGGAAGACGAGGGTCTTTTTGTATCCCTCAATATCATCACCACTCCCTCATATAATTCCTCACCTTTTCTAGGTATTCGCATAGAATGCACTATATCCGCCACCGAATGCCGAAGGAAATACAAACATGAAAAATATTATCACACTAGTCTAATGTCCCGCATAGGATGAAGTGAAAATGAATGAGGAGGGTTCGCTCGCAATGGCAGATTACAGAGAGATTATTACAAAAGCGGTCGTAGCGAAAGGACGTAAGTTTACACAGTCTAACGATACGATTCGCCCGGATCACCAACCGACTAGCATCCTTGGTTGCTGGATTATCAATCACACGTATGAAGCTAAAAAGGTTGGAAAAAAAGTCGAGATACACGGCTACTATGACATTAACGTTTGGTACTCCTTTAATGATAATACAAGAACTGAAGTAGTAACTGCACGAGTTGACTATTGTGATGTCATTAAGTTAAAGTACCGCGATCCAGATTGCCATGATGACAACGATGTTATTGCTCGTGTCGTCCAGCAGCCAAACTGCATAGAAGCTGTTATCTCACCGAATGGTAATGCAATTATCGTTCACGTAGAAAGAGAGTTTCTTGTAGAAGTAATTGGTGAAACAGTGGTTTGTGTAGCAGTTTACGATGATTGTGACTGCGACGACGACTGGGGATTAGATGTCGAAGACGAAGAGTTTGAAGATTTGAATCCAGATTTCCTAATCTGTGACGAAGAAGAGTAATGGCGAACTAGGAAGGTTTCACTTCCTAGTTTTTCTTTGTGGCTGATATTTACAGCTTCCAAAAAACCTTTCCCAACTATCTTTGTGTTATAATAATGATCGGAATAAAAGAAAGAATTAGTGTTTTGGAGGATTGTATGGCTACATATACGCCGATGATACAGCAATATTTAAAGGTAAAGGCAGAGTATCAGGATGCCTTTTTATTTTTTCGTCTTGGGGATTTTTACGAGATGTTTTTTGATGATGCCGTTAAGGCTTCACAAGTACTAGAAATTACACTAACTAGCAGAGATGGTGGGTCGGAAGATCGAATTCCTATGTGTGGGGTTCCCTACCATGCTGCTCCTCAATATATTGAACAGTTGATTGAAAAAGGCTTTAAAGTCGCAATTTGCGAACAAACAGAAGATCCGAAGCAAGCAAAAGGTGTGGTTCGGAGAGAAGTAGTTCAGTTAATCACACCTGGAACGATGATGGAAGGAAAAGGTCTGAACGAAAGAGAAAACAATTATTTAGCATCTATTTCCCAGTTCGCCGATGATCAGTATGGATTTGCGGTAAGTGATTTGACTACAGGGGAATCTCAAGTAACGATTACAAAGAGCATGGATGAAGTTCTAAATGAACTGGCAACTTCTGGTGCACGTGAGGTGGTCATCTCTGCTTCGCAAACGGACGAGCTACAGAAGAAAATTCGTGAGCGAGGTCAAGTGACCCTTTCAATGGAAGACGATATTCAAAGTTATGCCTTGTTTGAAGCTCTTTTGTCACACTTAACCAATATTGAGGTTAAACAGACAGCCGCAAGATTATTCAATTACCTATATCGAACACAGAAAAGAACGCTGGATCACCTTCAGGCAGTTCGTTTTTATACAGTAGATCAGTTTATGAAAATAGATTATTACTCAAAACGTAATCTAGAGTTAACAGAAACGATTCGCTCGAAAGGCAAAAAAGGCTCTCTTCTTTGGTTATTGGATGAAACAAAAACAGCAATGGGAAGCAGAATGCTCAAGTCATGGGTAGATCGTCCTCTTATCAATCAGCAACAAATTGAACTTCGTCATTCTGTTGTAGATACGCTTTTAAGTTGCTACTTTGAACGCCAAGAAATTCGTGAAAAGTTAACGGAAGTGTATGACCTAGAGCGTCTGGCAGGACGTATCGCATTTGGTAATGTGAATGCAAGAGATCTCATTCAGTTAAAAAAATCACTTCTACAAATTCCGTTATTAAAAAGTATGGTGGAGAATTTACCAAATGAAGCAATGAAACGTTTAGCAAACAAACTTGAACCATGCGAAGAGATAACCGATTTGTTAGAAAGAGCGATTGTTGACAATCCACCGCTTTCAATTAAAGAAGGAAATATCATTTCCGACGGGTACAACGAAGAACTTGATCGCTATCGTTATGCGAGTCGTAATGGAAAGCAATGGATTGCTGAGCTTGAAAAAGAAGAGCGTGAAAAAACTGGAATCAAATCGCTTAAAATTGGTTACAATCGTGTGTTTGGTTATTATATTGAAGTAACTCGTGCGAACCTTTCCTTATTAAAAGAAGGTCAGTATGAAAGGAAACAAACACTCGCGAATGCTGAGCGCTTTATTACTCCGGATTTAAAAGAAAAAGAGACATTGATTTTAGAAGCGGAAGAAAAAAGCACAGAACTTGAGTATGAATTGTTTACAACCATTCGTGAGTATGTAAAGGAATATATTCCACATATACAAAGATTGGCTAAGGTCGTAAGTGAGCTCGACGTTTTGCAATGCTTTGCAGAAATTAGTGAAGCACGTCATTACACAAAGCCAAGTTTTAATACTGACAGACAATTGGTGATTAAAAATGGTCGCCATCCGGTCGTTGAAAAGGTCATGAATGCTCAGGAATACGTACCAAACGACTGCCATATGGGGGAAGAACGAGAGGTACTATTAATTACTGGACCGAATATGTCAGGTAAAAGTACGTACATGAGACAAATTGCTCTCACTTCGATTCTTGCTCAGATTGGCTGTTATGTTCCTGCAGAAGAGGCCAAGCTTCCAATCTTTGATCAAGTGTTTACGAGAATTGGAGCAGCAGATGATTTAATTTCTGGACAAAGTACCTTTATGGTGGAAATGCTTGAAGCGAAAAATGCCATTGTAAATGCAACTAATAATAGCTTAATCTTATTTGATGAAATCGGGCGAGGAACCTCGACTTACGACGGTATGGCGTTAGCGCAGTCAATCATTGAGTATATTCATCATCGGATTGAGGCGAAAACTTTATTCTCGACTCATTACCATGAATTAACTGTTCTCGAAGAGCAGCTTCCGATGTTAAAGAACGTTCATGTAAGCGCGATTGAGCAAAATGGAAAAGTGGTGTTCCTTCATAAAATCAAAGAAGGAGCAGCTGATAAGAGCTACGGAATTCATGTAGCTGAGCTAGCGGAGCTACCAAAGGAACTGATTGCTCGAGCGAATGAAATTTTAAAAGAATTAGAGTCAGGGGACAACACAACTACCAAAGTAGAAAAGAAAGTAGCACCGAATAAGGTATCAGAAGATGCTCAACTGTCATTTTTTGATGAACCAAAGGTTGAAGCAAAAGCAAACCTATCATCGAAGGAAAAGAAGACACTAGAGTCTTTGAAATCACTAAATATATTAGAAATGACCCCTATGCAGGCTTTTAATATTTTATTTGATCTTCATAAGCAGGCAAAAAGCTAAACATCTCAGGGAGGTGAGACGATGGGGAAAATCATTCAATTAGATGACCGACTATCGAATAAAATTGCTGCTGGAGAAGTGGTTGAACGTCCGGCATCTGTTGTAAAGGAACTAGTTGAAAATGCAATTGATGCAGGTAGTACTGTGATTGAAGTAGAGGTTGAGGAAGCGGGATTAGGTAAGATCAGAATACTCGACAACGGTGATGGTATTTCGGAAGAAGATGTACTAATGGCGTTTCAGCGTCACGCTACTAGTAAAATAAAAAATGATGATGACTTGTTTCGAATTCGAACACTCGGGTTTCGTGGAGAAGCATTGCCCAGTATCGCTTCGGTAAGTCGATTTGAAATGAAAACATCAACCGGTGATGTGGGTTCAAGAGTCGTGTTTGAAGGTGGAGTTTTGCAGGTTCAAGAGGCAGCGGCTGCCAGAAAAGGAACCGATATTGTTGTTACGGACCTTTTCTTCAACACGCCTGCCCGCTTGAAATATTTGAAGACCGTTCACACAGAGCTTGGGAATATAACGGATATTATGAACCGTCTTGCGCTCAGCCATCCTGAAATTTCGTTTCGCCTGATTCATAATGATCGAAAGCTCCTTCACACTACGGGAAACGGTGATGTCCGTCAGGTATTAGCTGCCATTTATGGAGTAAATATCGTGAAGAAAATGGTCCCTATTTCAGCTACTTCATTAGATTATAAGGTAAAAGGGTGGATCGCTCTTCCTGAGATTACGAGAGCGTCAAGGAACTATATTTCTACCATGATTAATGGACGATTTATAAAAAACTATCCCCTTGTAAAGGCGGTGCAGGAAGGTTATCATACTTTATTGCCCATTGGTCGTTATCCGATTGTTTTATTGTCAGTCGAAATGGATCCTATTTTAGTAGATGTAAATGTGCATCCGTCTAAGATGGAAGTGCGTTTAAGTAAGGAACAAGAGTTAAACCAGCTTGTTACAGATGCGATTAAAAAGGTATTTAAAAGTCAAGAGCTGATTCCATCCGGTTTTATTCAACCGGAGAAAACAGAAAAGCCACAATCAGAGCAAACCTTTCTTGAACTGGATCATGTGGTGGAAAAAGAGCTCCCTGTTGAGAGAACCGTTTTTGCAGAGTCCATTTTAAGAGAACCTATTAGTATTCAAAGACCTGTTTCGATGGTAAAAGAAGAATCCATTCCTCCTTTTAAGACGGAAACAGGAGTGGAGGTTGAGATAGTAGAGGAAATCAAAGTTGAAAGGTATCAACTACAAGAATCCAAAATGAGAATTCCTCCATTTTATCCAATCGGCCAAATGCATGGAACATATATACTTGCTCAAAATGAAAAAGGGCTCTATATTATTGATCAGCATGCGGCACAAGAAAGAATTAAATATGAGTATTTCCGTGAAAAAGTGGGAGATGTTCAAAGTGAGCTTCAAGAGTTACTTGTGCCGATTACGCTAGAATATTCTACTGATGAAGCACTAAAGATTCTGGAACATCAACACGAGTTAGAGAAAGTGGGTGTGTTTTTAGAGCCGTTTGGTCATAACAGCTTTATTCTTCGCTCACATCCACAGTGGCTTCCAAAAGGGGAAGAGAAAGAACTTATGGAGGAAATGATTGAGCAGCTTATTCAAATGAAAAAGGTCGATATTCATAAACTTCGTGAAGAGGCGGCAATTATGATGAGCTGTAAGGCATCCATAAAAGCAAACCATCATTTACGGCAAGATGAAATACAGGCGCTGTTAGATGAGTTGCGGTCTACTTCAGATCCGTTTACCTGTCCACATGGAAGGCCAATTATTATTCATTATTCCACCTACGAAATGGAAAAAATGTTTAAACGTGTGATGTAAGAACTGGGTTCAATAGAATCCAGTTCTTTTTTTGTTTTTGGAGTAAATTTACACAAAAAGAGTAAAAATAAGAAAAGTGTCGAACAAATTGTATAGCAAGCGCATCGATTATCTTATATATTGAAGGTAGAAAGGGGGGAGGATCAATGTTTGTTTTTGGATTGCTAATGACAATTCTTCCTGCTGTAATCGTTATTTTTGCCATTGCTTATATTGCGAAAAACAAAAACAAGGAGGATGAAGAAACTATGATACGGCACTTATACACATATTTAGTATTATTTGCAACCTTAATGATGGTCATCGGTGGTGGGATTTCTATATTTATGGCTACTGCTGACCTGGTGAGCCCGGCAGGCTATTACCAGAGCTTCTCTGATTACGAAATGATGCGTGAAAGTGAAAAGGTAGGAGGTAACACTCAAATTAACGAGGAAGAACTACGTGCGGATTATGAACAAGTGGTGGAAGATGAAAAAGCGAGAATTAGAGAAAATGCCAAAAATCAAATAATTAAAAGCTTAGGATTTATTGTCATACCTCTTCCGATATTTATTTACTTTAACAGAATGAGAAAAAAGCAGATTGAGTAGTGCTCCTTTTCCTAGGGGCTTTTTTTATGCCTATTTATCCGTGATATATACCCGTTTTTGGGATGAGTACATATAGTATCATGTATACAACTTAGAAGAAAAAGGGGAATGCCAATTGAAACGAGGAATGAGAAGACCTTTCCCTTTAGGTATGGGGAATTTTGGTGGATATCCAAACTACAATCCGTTTTCCCAATTTGATAGTTTTGGATATCCTGATGCAAAATACTATGGATTTGAAGATCAGGTGCCTAGCAATGTCGGTATCGGTGGTTCCAATTATAATCCTTTTTTTGGCTATGGAGCAACAAGCTTCGGTCATTCAGGCTATGGATATCCTGCTCCCCACGGAGGACCTGGATTTACTCCTGGGTTTGGGGGCGGATACGGCCTAGGTTACGGTGGTGGTCCTGGAGTGGGATATGGTGGAGGGATTAGTCCGCTTGGTGCTGGGTTACTAGGATTTGGTGCGGGATTGCTCGGTGGAGCTCTCTTTGATAATAAAGGTCGATGGTACTATTAAAAACAAAGAAGTCCCAAGGTAGAACTGTGGGACTTCTTCGAAACTTATGGGTTCGTTATCTTGCCAAAGAAGGTAACTTATGAAGATAATCAAGTGCCCTACCCGTACCAATGGCTACTGATTCTAAAGGTTCATTAGCTAAATGAACAGGAACGAAGATTTGCTCGCTTAGCCACTTCTCCATGCCTTTTAATAGAGAGCCTCCACCTGTTAAAATGACTCCACGGTCTACAATATCTCCGCTTAACTCGGCTGGACTGTCTTCTAACGTAGCTCGAACAGCTTCTAGTATATGAAGCAGTGATTCTTTGATAGCATCACGAACTTCGTAAGAATGTAGTTCGATTGTTTTTGGTAAACCAGTTAGCAGGTCTCTTCCGCGAACTTCTAGTACCTCTTTTTCATGGTCTACTAGGGCATAACCGATTTCCATCTTAATTTGCTCGGCTGTGCGCTCTCCAATGAGAACATTGTATTCTTTTCTTACATATTGAATAATATCGTCATCCAAATGATCGCCACCAATGCGAATAGAGTGGCAGGCAACGACACCTCCGAATGAAATAATTGCTACTTCAGTAGAACCTCCACCAATATCTACAACTACATTGGCCACAGGTTCATCCACAGGAAGTCCGGCTCCAATCGCAGCGGCCACTGGTTCTTCGATAAGAAAGACCTTTTTGGCACCTGCGTTTTTTGCGGCATCCTGAATGGCTCTTTTGTCCACACTTGTAGAGCCAGCTGGTGTACAAATGACGACATTCGGTTTTCGAATCGTTAACCCCATTCTGGTTGATGCTTTTGTAATAATGTACTTTAATAATTCCGAAGTGATGTCATAATCGGCAATTACTCCGTTTTTTAAAGGACGAATCGCTGTAATTTTACCAGGAGTTTTCCCAATCATTGCTTTTGCTTCTAATCCAACAGCTACGACTTTATTCGTTGTAGTATCTAGTGCAACAACAGATGGCTCATTGTAGACAATCCCTTTATTCTTACTATATACAAGTACGTTTGCTGTACCTAAATCTATTCCAATCTCTAACGTTCCAAACATCTCTATCCCACCAATTCATTTTAAGTCTCTTTACACTCTTCATATAAAGTAGCACGAATTTGGGGGTTCTCTGTCGATTGTTATCGAATCGTTATCTAATTGTAATGTAAAAAGAAAGAAATGGAAGTGTATGACAAAGGTATAACGGGTGAAAATCTGGTTATAATGCATAGAGGCTTACCTGCTTCTAGTTTTATGTTAATGGTGTTCCATGTTATACTACAATGCATCTAAAGTAATTTGTAAAGGCAGTGTCAGCATGATACAGGAGAAGGAAAAAGTCGTCGTCTTAATTGGACCAACAGCCGTTGGGAAAACGAGGACGAGCATCGAGTTAGCGAAGAGATTTAATGGTGAAATTATTAGTGGTGACTCGATGCAAATTTATAAAGAAATGGACATCGGAACAGCCAAGATTAAACAAGAAGAAATGGAAGGAATTACTCACCATCTCATTGATATTAAGAATCCGAATGAGACGTTTTCGGTAGCCGAGTTTCAGGAGCTTGTACGCATGAAAATTACGGAAATCACCAATAGAGGAAAGCTACCAATGATAGTTGGAGGTACGGGACTGTACATTCAATCAGCCATCTATGATTACCAATTTTCTGATGCTCCGAATAATGATGAACTGAGACAAAAGCTGGAAGACCGAGTGAAGACAGATGGGGTGGAAGTTCTTCATAAAGAGTTGTCTCATGTAGATCCGGAAAGTGCGGTTCGAATACATCCGAATAATGTTCGTCGTGTCATCCGTGCATTAGAGGTTTATTTGACAACCGGACAAACGTTAACGGAAATACAATCGGAGCAAGTGATTGAACCATTGTACGAAGTTTCTATCATTGGCTTAACAATGGAACGTGAACGCTTGTATGAACGTATTAATGAAAGAGTAGATGAAATGATAACAGAAGGTCTAGAAGAAGAAGTGAAGAAGCTTTATGATCGAGGGCTTATGCATACACAGGCTTTACAAGCCATTGGTTATAAGGAGTGGTTTCGTTATTTTTCAAAAGAGCAATCGCTTGAAACAACGATCGAGCAATTAAAGCAGAACTCTCGACGATACGCGAAAAGACAGCTTACGTGGTTCCGAAATAAAATGGATGTTACTTGGTTTGATATGACAGATGTGACAAATGAGAAACAGATTCAAAAAAAAATTACTGAAATTTCTACGTATATTGAAGGAAAGCTAAAAATAAAATCGAATACATATGAAATAGAGATAAAAGAGGAGGATTTATTATGAAGCAAGCCATTAATATCCAGGATCAATTTTTAAATCAACTTCGCAAAGATAGTACAAATTGTACGGTGTTTTTGTTGAATGGCTTTCAATTAAGAGGAACAATTAAAGGCTTTGATAACTTTACGATTCTATTTGAATGTGAAGGGAAGCAACAGCTTGTATATAAGCATGCCATTTCTACTTTTTCTCCACTACGCAATGTACAAATTGATTTAGATGGTCCACAGCAATAATGGAACTTCATTAAGACCCGCTTTCTTCACGGAAGCGGGTCTTTGATTTCTAAAATAAATTTTTTTGAATACATATAGAGTAATCGCTTAAATAATGGGAAAAGCATGAGCTACTGCCAGAGGAGTAAATATTACTAATAATAGGCTATTGTCACAATTCATGCACCAGGCGCGTATACTGTTTTATAATGTGAGGTGAAAGCTTTGGACCAACCAATTCGAATGAAAAACAATGGACAAATCAGCATTGTCTTAAATTCTCAGAAACGAAAACCCACTGTTACCGAACCATATGTGGCTCCAAAGGCCATTCCCCCAGAGCATGCAGCATTAAAGGAGATAGAGGAAGAACTTGGTGCGCTTGTTGGAATGGAAGAAATGAAGCGAATGATAAAGGAAATATATGCATGGATATATGTGAACAAGAAAAGGGAAGAAGCTGGATTAAAAGCGGGGAAACAAGCGCTCCATATGATGTTTAAAGGAAATCCTGGAACAGGGAAAACAACTGTTGCCAGGCTGATTGGGAAGTTATTTCTACGCATGAATGTCCTAACGAAAGGTCATTTGATTGAAGCGGAGCGGGCTGATCTAGTCGGTGAATACATCGGACATACTGCCCAAAAAACAAGAGATCTTGTAAAGAAGGCTCTTGGTGGAATTCTATTTGTTGACGAAGCCTACTCTCTTGGAAGAGGAGGAGAAAAAGACTTTGGTAAAGAAGCCATTGACACACTCGTCAAACATATGGAGGATAAGCAACATGAATTCATCCTAATATTGGCAGGTTATTCGAGAGAAATGGAGGATTTTCTCACGCTCAATCCTGGATTACATTCTCGTTTCCCTCTTGTCATCGATTTTCCAGATTACAGCATTGAGCAACTGATGGAAATTGGACAGAGAATGCTGAAGGAAAAGGAATACACATTAAGCCATGAAGCAGAAAAGAAGCTTCGCGAGCATCTTATATGGGTGAAATCTGCGTTTAGCCCAGCTGGGTTTTCGAATGGACGATATGTTAGAAACGTTCTTGAAAAATCGATCCGAGCTCAAGCGATGAGATTGTTAATGATAAGTCATTTCGACCGGCATGATTTAATGACGATACGAAGCAATGATCTTATATTTGAAGAAGATGAATAGAATGGAGCAGGCTACAGTAGCCTGCTTTGTTCGTTATGAAGCGAATTAGTATTAAAAACGAATCTTTGGTATGATATAAAAAAGAACGATGAGGTGATTTCTTGGAGCAAAAGCATGAGTATGAAAAGGTGATTCTTGTGGGTTGTCAAACCGTAGAGGATGACGAAAGATTTCACTATTCTATGGAGGAGCTAGCTTCTTTAACGGAAACCGCAAAAGGTACTGTAAAAGGAACATTATCTCAAAAAAGAGACAGAATCCATCCATCTACATACATAGGTAAAGGGAAAGTTGAAGAGTTAAGAGCGTTAGAGGAGGAAACGGAAGCGAATATCATCATCTTTAATGATGAGCTTTCGCCGAGTCAGGTCAGAAATCTATCAAAAGACATTTCAGCAAGAATTATTGATCGAACGCAGTTAATTTTGGATATTTTTGCCCAACGTGCACGTTCGAAAGAAGGAAAGCTTCAAGTTGAATTGGCCCAGCTTCAATATCTTCTTCCAAGGTTGGGTGGGCAAGGAACGCAACTTTCACGACTTGGTGCGGGAATCGGGACAAGAGGACCGGGAGAAACCCAGCTCGAGACCGACCGAAGACATATTCGAAGACGAATTGACGATATTAAAGCACAGCTCAAAGTGATCGTGCAGCATCGTGATCGATATCGTGAGCGTCGGAAAAAGAATAAAGCCTTTCAAGTGGCGTTAGTCGGGTATACGAATGCGGGGAAATCGACATTATTCAATCGTTTAACGGAAGCGGATTCGTTTGAAGAAAATCAATTGTTTGCCACACTTGACCCTATGACGAGAAAAATGATTCTTCCAAGCGGATTTAGTACGTTACTAACCGATACGGTTGGATTTATTCAAGACCTTCCAACGACATTGATTGCTGCTTTCCGATCAACGTTGGAAGAAGTACGAGAAGCTGATCTTCTTTTACACGTCGTTGATATGTCGAGTGCGGATTCATATCAGCATGAACAAACGGTACAAAAGTTGTTGGAGGATCTAGATATACAACAAATTCCTCAATTAACCGTATATAATAAAAGAGATATGAAAAATCCTGACTTTGTTCCAACCGCAAAAACAGAAGCACTTCAGATTTCAGCATTTAGCGAGGAAGATCGATTTTTATTAAAGCAAAAAATAGAACAGGTGATTATTTCAGAAATGAAATTTTACCAAGTTGAGGTTCCTTCCACAGAAGGAAAACTGTTAGCTCAATTAAAAAATGACACGATATTAAGGGAATTAGCATTCGAGGAAGAAAAGGATATGTATCTGTGCAAAGGATATGTTCTCAATGATCATCAAATATTAGGACAAATTAATCAATACAGTATTTAGTTAGGAGAACAACATGTATCAGCAATTTACATTTGGGGAAGCGTTAAAGCCGATCGTACGTCAGGTCGAAGAGCAAATTTTTACGAAGCATAAACAAATTGACGAGATGGTGGAAGTAAATCAGTTTCGCGTTCTAGAAAGCTATCAGCGCCATCAAGTGAGTGATTCACACTTTATCCCTTCAACAGGATATGGCTATGATGATATTGGTAGGGATACATTAGAGAGAATTTATGCCGATGTGTTTGGTGGAGAAGCAGGTCTTGTACGTCCGCAAATCATCTCCGGTACTCATGCAATTTCCATCGCTTTATTTGGGGTATTACGACCTGGAGATGAGCTTCTTTACATAACAGGAAAACCGTATGATACATTGGAGGAAATTGTAGGAATCCGTGGGAATGGTGTAGGATCTTTAAAGGAATTTGGAATATCTTATCAAAGTGTAGATTTAAAAGAAGATGGACAGGTCAATTACGAACATGTAAAAAAAATGATCAAGCCAAATACAAAAATGATCGGTATTCAACGTTCCAAGGGGTATGCAAACCGACCATCATTTACGATTGATCAAATTAAAGAAATGATTGTATTTGTTAAAAATATAAAAGAAGATGTTGTGGTATTTGTTGATAATTGTTATGGTGAATTTGTAGAGTTAATGGAGCCTTGTCATGTAGGCGCTGACTTGATGGCGGGCTCCTTAATTAAGAACCCAGGTGGGGGACTTGCTAAAACTGGTGGGTATATCGTTGGAAAAGAAAAATATGTAGAAGCATGCTCCTATAGGATGACTTCGCCAGGCATTGGTGCAGAAGCAGGTGCCTCACTTTATAGCCTTCAAGAAATGTACCAAGGCTTCTTCTTAGCACCGCATGTGGTGGGACAAGCATTAAAAGGGGCGGTTTTTACCTCGGCTATGCTTGATAGACTAGGAATGAACACCAATCCAGCCTGGGATGCAGAACGGACAGATTTGATTCAATCGGTTCAATTTGATGACAAGGAAAAAATGATTGCCTTTTGCCAAGCTATTCAGTTTGCTTCTCCTATTAACTCGCATGTAACGGCATACCCTGCTTATATGCCTGGATATGAAGATGATGTAATCATGGCTGCGGGAACATTTATACAAGGAGCTAGCATTGAATTAAGCGCTGATGGACCGATTCGACCACCGTATGTTGCTTATGTACAGGGAGGACTAACCTATTCTCATGTAAAAATGGCCATACTAATTGCGTTAAACAGATTAGCAGAAAAACAACTGATTAGTCTCAATTAAGTAGATTAAGTAGAGTATTGGAATATTTCTCTTTTTCTACAAAAATTCCATGTTATATAAACTAACATTATGTTGACAGAAAAACTGACATTTCATATAATGAGTATATGAAAGAGAGAAATGGAGGGACAGCAAATGAGCGGAAGTGATATCCGTCGTTCCATGCCATTATTTCCAATTGGAATTGTGATGCAGCTTACAGAACTATCTGCAAGACAAATTCGATATTATGAAGAGCACCAATTGATCTCTCCGGCAAGAACTGAGGGAAACAGAAGAATGTTTTCTTTGAATGACATTGATCAGCTTTTAGAAATAAAAGATTTGATCGAGCAAGGTGTGAATCTTGCGGGAATTAAGCAAATTTTTTCTGTGAAAGAGCAACAGGTGCTATCAGAAGAAATAGTGAAGGAAGCAGAGAAAGCAAGACGTGATCTGTCCGATGACGAGTTACGTAAATTGTTGCGATCAGAGCTTATGCAAGCTGGCCGCTTTAATCGTTCGTCGTTGCGTCAAGGTGATATGTCACGCTTTTTCCACTAATAAAAAGAGATTTACTATTCAAGGGAGGAAACAAAATGGCTAAGTTTACAAGAGATGATATTACAAGAATGGCAGAAGAACAAAATGTAAAGTTTATTCGTTTGCAATTCACTGACATCTTAGGAACAATCAAAAACGTTGAGATTCCTATCAGTCAACTTGAAAAAGCTTTAGACAACAAAATGATGTTTGACGGTTCTTCTATCGAAGGTTTTGTTCGTATTGAAGAGTCAGACATGTACTTATATCCAGACTTAGACACATGGGTAGTTTTCCCTTGGACAGCTGAAAAAGGTAAAGTGGCACGTTTAATCTGTGATATCTACAATCCAGATGGAACTCCATTTGCGGGTGACCCACGTAACAACTTAAGAAGAATTATTAAAGAAATGCAAGACTTAGGATTCTCTGATTTCAATCTTGGACCTGAGCCAGAATTCTTCTTATTCAAGCTTGACCAAGCTGGAGAGCCTACACTTGAATTAAACGACAACGGTGGATATTTTGACCTTGCTCCAACTGACCTTGGTGAAAACTGCCGTCGTGATATCGTGTTAGAGCTTGAAGAAATGGGCTTTGAAATTGAAGCATCTCACCATGAGGTTGCTCCAGGTCAACACGAAATTGACTTCAAATATGCTGATGCATTAAGCGCTTGTGACCAAATCCAAACGTTCAAGCTTGTTGTTAAAACAATTGCACGTAAGCACGGTCTTCATGCTACATTCATGCCGAAGCCATTATTCGGAGTAAACGGTTCTGGAATGCACTGTAACGTTTCTTTATTCAAAGAAGGCAAGAACGCATTCTTCGATCCAACTGGAAACCTAGAGCTAAGCGACACTGCTCGTCAGTTCATCGCTGGAATCATTAAACATGCTCCTAACTTTACAGCTGTAACGAACCCAACTGTAAACTCTTATAAGCGTTTAGTACCTGGTTACGAAGCACCTTGCTATGTGGCATGGTCTGCTAGAAACCGTTCACCGCTAATCCGTATCCCTGCATCTCGTGGGATTTCCACTCGTGTAGAAGTACGTAGCGTTGACCCAGCTGCTAACCCTTACTTAGCAATGGCTGTATTACTTGCTGCTGGTCTTGACGGAGTGAAGAACTCTTTAACACCACCAGCTCCAGTTGACCGTAACATCTACGTTATGAACAAAGAAGAGCGTCAAGCTGTTGGTATTGAAGATCTACCAGCTACACTTGCTGCTGCTTTAGATAACTTAAAATCAGACGAAACAATGGTTTACGCTCTTGGAGAGCATATCTTCGAACACTTCGTGGAAGCAAAAGAGATCGAGTGGGATATGTTCCGTACTCAAGTTCACCCATGGGAGCGCGAGCAATACATGTCAATGTATTAATCCGTTTCAAGAAACCCTCAACACTTTAGGTGTTGAGGGTTTTTTGTATGATTGCAAGGATATGGTTAGGCGTGTTTATGAATAAAAATCTTAATTTATCCAAATAATACAACCAATTACAGTTATTTGAAGATACGTTACGGGGGAAAAACAGTGGAGTTTCAAAAGGGTCTAAAGCAAGTCGAAAAAGGAACCGAGTTAATTAATGATGGAAATCATCTTATTAATGATGCGATCATAAATGCCTTTTTATTCACTTGGCAATGGTGGGTTGCGGTGTTAATGATCATTGTTCCATGGATACTTTGGGCAATCTTCCGTAAAAGGGAGAGTTCAGCACGATTGCTTTTTTCGGTTTTTATCGTAATGATTCTATCGACAACAATTGATGCGTTAGGGGTGGAATATGGAAGATGGGCTTATCCAGTAAAAGCCATTCCCATTGCAACAATAAGTTATTCGTTTCGTTATTCTCTCATGCCGGTCCTAATTATGTTTTTCCTTCAATACAAACCGAACGGTAATCCATTTATAAAGGGAATCCTTCTGGCTGGTATGAGTGCATACATCGGTATGCCAATGATGGCGATGATTGATATGTATAAGAAAATAGATTGGGCTTATACTTACTCATTTTTTATCATCTTATTCTTGTATCTTGTGGCCCATTGGTTCAGTAAGAGAAAGAGCTTTGAGCCATTGTAAGTATAAAACAAAGCAAGCATCCTTTGATGCTTGCTTTCATTTATTAATGTATATGACGATATACTCCAATAACTTTTCCTAGGATAGACACATTTCGTAGGATAATTGGTGATAGAGAAGAGTTCTCCGGCTGCAAACGAACATAGTCCTTTTCTTTGAAGAATCTCTTAACGGTTGCCTCATCTTCTTCTGTCATGGCTACAACGATGTCACCGTTATTCGCTGTTTGCTGCTGCTTCACGATCACGTAATCTCCATCAAGGATACCAGCCTCAATCATACTGTCTCCCATAACCTCAAGCATAAATACTTGTTCATCTGCAGGGGCAAGGCGTTCCGGGAGAGGAAAATATTCTTCAACATTCTCAATAGCAGTTATAGGTATACCAGCAGTTACTTTTCCGACCACAGGAACGTTAACAATATTATATTTTGGTATATTGCTTACCACCTCATCAAGATCTAGAATCTCAATAGCTCGTGGTTTTGTTGGATCTCTTCGGATATACCCTTTACTTTCAAGTCTAGCTAAATGGCCGTGTACGGTAGAGCTTGACGCTAAACCAACCGCTTCCCCGATTTCACGAACGGAAGGCGGGTAGCCCTTTTGCTTAACTTCTTCTTTTATATATTCTAGTATATCGACCTGACGTTTTGATAGTTTTGTCATACTTACCGCCCCTCATTGGTTAATCTTGACTTTATTATAGCATGTTCTACCAGTGCATACAAACATAAGTTCGAATAATTGTTGACACAAAACAAATGTTCGGTCTATAATAAAAATATAAATGCGAACATACATTCTAATAGAGGTGTTTTAATATGAAAACTTTATGGAACAAATACTCATATGCTATTATTCTAGTTATCTTATCTATCCTCGCTTCAATTATTTTAGTAATTTCTAATAATGAATCAGTTGAGGAAAAATATATGTCTGTAACGATTAATGAAGGAGAAAAACTTTGGGACCTTTGTCAGAATTACGCTGATAAGCATGCTTTATCTGAAACAGAGTTTGTTTCCTGGGTGGAAGAAATCAATGATATTAATGGAAATGTATTGTTAGTAGGTGATAAAATCTATATCCCAGTTGAGTTAAACGATCCCGCTGTTACAGAGTTAGCATCTAAGTAGGAGGCATTATGAGGGCGATTATCTATTGTAGAGTAAGTACTGAAAAAGAGTCACAGTACTCTTCTCTTAAAAGGCAGGAAGAAGAACTATTGAAGCTCTCTCAGCAACAAGGAATGGAAGTTATTGAAGTGATAAAGGAACAGGCGAGTGGATATGACCTTGACAGAGACGGTATCTTACTCCTGTTGTCACGGTTAAAGGATGACAAAATAGATGCAGTCCTAATACAGGATGAAACGAGACTTGGTAGAGGGAATGCCAAAATCGCGCTGCTTCATTGCATACTAAAGGATAAAATTAAACTCTTCAGTGTTTCACATAACGGTGAGTTACAATTATCTGAATCAGATTCTATGGTATTGCAAATTGTAAGTATGGTAGAAGAATATCAGAGAAAGCTTCATAATAGTAAAATTAAAAGAGGAATGAACCGTGCTGTTCAAAACGGTTACAGGCCAGAGAAAAACCTAAAAAATAAAGGTGTTCATGCAGGGAGAGAACGTATTGAAGTACCAATAACAGAGATTGTTCGGTTACGAGACAATGATTTAACATTTTCGGAAATCGCTGCTACTTTAAGAGGTTTCGGTTATGAGATCTCAAAAGCAACAGTTAATCGAAGATATCTTGAATACATAGAAGAGGAAAAACATCAAAACAATATCTCTCCAAATGCCAACAAGTCCTAATAATTGTTGGCATTTTTGTTATTCGTTCATCTTTACGCATCTTCCTTGTCAAAGACTATAACTTTTAGTAACATGATTTCTATTGGTAAATCTAAAAGTGAAGGAGCAAAGAGATGCTACCGAAGGAAAAAATCGCTAGAATCAACGAACTAGCAAATAAAGCAAAAGCTGTAGGTTTAACAGAAGCAGAAGCAAAGGAGCAGTCAAAGCTTCGTAGTGAATACTTACAAACATTTCGATCATCTATGCTAGGAACGCTCGAAGGTGTAAAAATTGTTGATCCTCTTGGTGATGATGTAACACCTGAAAAGCTTAAGAGACTAAAAAATAGCAAGAAACTGCATTAATTTTCTAAATTTATTCACCAGGAAATGATAGAAAACACAGAAAATTATAAAATGTATGTTTTTTTTCAAAATTTATTTAGCCAACCTGTTGTATAAATAATAGAGCAGATATAATATTAAAAAGTGGGATTATTAGATAAAGAATTAGGAAGGGTTGAAAAAATGTTTGAACAAAATGATGTACTAGCAATTAACGCAATACGTACTTTATCAATTGATGCAATCGAAAAAGCTAATTCCGGACATCCAGGTATGCCGATGGGTGCTGCTCCAATGGCTTATACATTATGGTCGCGCTTTATGAATCATAACCCTAAAAACCCAGAGTGGTTTAACCGTGATCGTTTTGTTTTATCTGCAGGGCATGGTTCTGCATTGTTGTATAGTCTTCTTCACCTAGCAGGATATGACGTAACAATGGATGATCTTAAAAACTTCCGTCAATGGGGAAGTAAAACTCCTGGTCACCCTGAATTTGGACATACTGCGGGTGTAGATGCAACCACTGGTCCACTAGGGCAAGGGATTGCTATGGCAGTAGGTATGGCAATGGCTGAAAGACATTTAGCAGCAACTTATAACAAAGGCAACTACAATGTAGTGGATCATTATACATATAGCATTTGTGGTGACGGAGACTTAATGGAAGGTGTTTCTGCTGAAGCTGCTTCACTTGCAGGACATTTAAAACTTGGTCGCTTAGTTGTCCTATACGATTCAAATGATATCTCTCTTGATGGTGACTTAGACCGTTCATTCTCTGAAAGTGTAGCAAAACGCTTCGATTCATATGGATGGCAATATCTACGTGTTGAGGATGGAAATAATCTTGAGGAAATTGCCAAAGCAATAGAAGAAGCTCAAGGAGATCAAAATCGTCCTACATTAATCGAAGTAAAAACAGTAATCGGTTACGGTTCACCAAATAAATCTGGTAAATCAGATGTTCATGGTGCCCCACTTGGAGCAAATGAATTAAAGCTAACGAAAGAAGCTTACCAATGGACGTTTGAAGAAGATTTCCATGTTCCTACAGAAGTATATGATACATTCAATAAATACATTGTGGAAACTGGTGCAAAGAAAGAAAACGAGTGGAACGATCTGTTCGCTTCGTATAAAAATGAATACCCTGAGCTTGCTCAACAGTTAACATCTGCTATTAACGGCGAGCTTCCAGAAGGTTGGGACAAGGATCTTCCTGTTTACCCTGAAGGAAAAGCACTTGCTAGCCGTGCATCATCAGGTGAAGCTCTAAATGCTATCGCTAAGAACACTCCTTCATTTATTGGGGGTTCAGCTGACCTAGCAGGTTCTAACAAAACAATGATTAAAGGCGTAGGCGATTTTACTCCTGAATCGTTTGAAGGTAAGAACATTTGGTTTGGAGTTCGTGAATTTGCGATGGGAGCTGCGTTAAATGGTATGGCTCTACATGGTGGAGTAAAGGTATTTGGAGGAACATTCTTTGTATTCTCTGACTACTTACGTCCAGCTATTAGATTAGCTGCATTAATGGGTCTTCCTGTAACGTATGTGTTCACTCACGACTCTATTGCAGTTGGGGAAGATGGACCAACACATGAGCCAGTTGAACAGCTTGCCGCATTACGTGCAATGCCAAACTTAGGTGTTATTCGTCCGGCAGATGGGAATGAAACAGCAGCAGCTTGGAAGCTTGCTCTTGAATCAACTGATCTTCCAACAGCTTTAGTGTTAACAAGACAAGACTTACCAACCATCAAAGATACAGATAAAAATGCTTATGAAGGCGTTAAAAAAGGTGCTTATGTTATTTCTCCAGCTTCTAAAGAACAAGCCGATGTATTATTACTTGCTGCTGGGTCAGAAGTAGGTTTAGCTGTTGAAGCGCAAAAAGCACTTGATGCAGAAGGAATTTCAGCTTCAGTAGTGAGTATGCCTTCATGGGATCGCTTCGAAAAGCAATCTCGTGAATATAAGCAAAGTGTTATTCCTCCAACTGTTAAGAAGCGTTTAGCTATCGAAATGGGATCATCTCTAGGATGGCATCGTTATGCAGGAGATGAAGGGGAAGTATTAGGAATTGATACATTCGGTGCTTCTGCTCCTGGTGAAAAAATCATGGCAGAGTACGGATTTACAGTAGAAAATGTAGTTGCTAGAGTTAAAGCACTATTATAAGTTTTAAAAGGTTGTTCTAGAAATAGAACAGCCTTTTTTCATGCACCAAGATCTACGACTTTTTCCGACAAAAATAGTGCAAGTTTTTGACGACGAAAGACAAACGTTCTATTTCTACTTCTTTATAATAGAGAGAAATAACATTATTTGGTCAGACGAGGAGGAAGCTTGGTGAGAACATATCAGCTGTATTTAATCGATGATGAATTTGCCTCTCATTATTTTGGTAGAGAAAAGATGTTCTTTGATCTGTTTGCTGAGTATAACGAATCCTTCGGTGAACTAAAAAATATATTAAAAAAACAAATTCAGTTTATTACGAAACCTCTATCCACACTTCGCCTTCAACAATATATTCTTCAACAACTAAGTAAAAACCAGGATTTTGAACACAAACAGGGGATATACTATATTCAAAATGGAAACGTAAGCTCTGCGAAGCTAGAGATTTTTGAAAAGCATATTACTATCCATGCTTTTGGTAATTATGACGCAGAGACACTTTTCTTCGAAGTTCTACGTAAAAGTGAAAGCTCCTTTTTGGCAATTGACCTTGTACATGAGCGTTACGGGTGGCTTAGACCAATTAAGGAAAGAAAGTTGATTTAAAATAGGAGAAATTGCACAGCAAATATTGTATAATAGCATTTGGTTTAGTACACTGTATGATAGACAACATGAAGGAGGAAGTTTAGTATGTGGACGCATATTCTAGTAGGCGTACTTGCTTTAGCAGCAGGTGTTGCACTAGGTTTTTTCATTGCTCGCCGTTACATGATGAGCTACTTAAAGAAAAACCCACCAATCAATGAACAAATGCTAAAAATGATGATGATGCAAATGGGAATGAAACCATCTCAGAAGAAAATCAATCAAATGATGTCAGCAATGAACAAGCAAACGGGCAAGTAATTTGCTACGGACAAGCCCTTGTACATAGGCTTATGGTTTGATTGACTCAATCCCTAGTAAAGACCACCTTTTCTGCTCTATTAAACAGAAAAGGTGTTTTTTTTATTCTACTGCATCTTTTTCTTTTTTTCGTCTCTTCCTGATGGGAGGCTCTTTATAAGATAAGCTGTGTACTTCAGTTCTAATAATGTTCTTAAGAAATTGCTCTAAGAAAGGATACACTCTACCTGTATAGTCCTCTAATGATTTACATTCATAATGAGCAGGTAGGTAGACGCTATATTTACATGTAACCTCATAAGCTGGTCTATTTTGTTGATCAGCTACTTCTCTGTAGCTGTGTATTTTAATGACATTATGGTTTTTCCGAATAGAAAAACCATGATTTAAATCATATGTTAAAAACGTGACGTATCCAATTGCATTAATCACCAAATCACACTCACCTTGAAAATATTATCTCGTCTATTATACAGGACATTATGATTTCGTTCATCTCAAACCTAAATATTGATAAGTATGATGGGAAATGTTCATCCTATAGAGGAGGAGGTGGGAATATGGTACGAATTCATAATCCAGTTAAAGGGGATAAAAGTAAACTAGGTGCAGACAACCAGATGCATGGTGGAACCATGGAAGAAGTCGACCAATTTTCAAATGCCATTTATCAGGCCGTTCATCCAGGTAAAGGTAATGATGATACAAACAATAATAGGACACAATAAAAACGCCATCATGGCGTTTTTTGTGTTTTTCGACTTCCTAACTATCTTCCTTATTTTCACAACATTTGGTAAACTATTCTAGTTAGAGGAATTGTTTTTAGTGTTGGGGGCTGTGAGAAATGAAAGTTTTTATTGATTTGATGTGGTTTTTCAAGCAGGAGAAAAAAGCGTATATTACTGGGGTTCTTCTGTTGTTAATTGTAGCATTTTTACAGCTTGTGCCTCCAAAAGTGATTGGGCTTGTAGTCGATCATATTGAGCAAGGATCCTTAACGATGAAGATGTTAGGCACATATGTGCTTCTACTAGTTGGGGCAGCTCTATTGATGTACATACTTAGGTATTATTGGAGAATTATGATCTTTGGTTCAGCGGTTAAACTCTCCTTGCAGTTGAGAAATCGATTGTTTCATCATTTTACTTCCATGTCACAATCCTTTTACCAAAGAAGAAGAACAGGAGATTTAATGGCACATGCGACCAATGATATCCAGGCGATACAGCAGACAGCTGGTGTGGGGGTACTTACCTTTGTCGATTCCCTTTCTACAGGTGGCTTTGTCATTCTAGCGATGGCTTTTACTATCAGCTGGAAGCTTACGTTAATTAGCTTGATTCCAATGCCTTTTATGGCGATTTTAACAAGTTGGTACGGAACATTACTACATAAGCGTTTTCACCTCGCACAGGAAGCTTTTTCATCGTTAAACGATAAAACACAGGAAAGTATCACAGGAATAAAAGTGATAAAAACATTTGGTCAGGAAAAAGAAGATATAGAAGATTTTCGAAAACAATCAAATGACGTAGTGGATAAGAATATTTCCGTTGCACGGGTAGATTCCTTATTTGATCCAACGATCTCCATTATCGTAGGAATTTCTTTTTTTCTTTCACTCACATTTGGTGCAAAATATGTAATAAATGGAGAGTTATCAATCGGACAGTTGGTTTCTTTTACAACGTATTTAGGCTTATTAATTTGGCCAATGCTTGCCTTTGGTTGGTTATTTAATATCGTTGAAAGAGGGAGAGCATCTTATGATCGCGTTATCGCACTATTAAATGAAAAAGTAGATATTGTGGATGAAGAAGAAGCATTACAAGTGATTCCAAGCGGTGATATTCATTACAAGATTCAGCAATTTACTTATCCGAACGAAGCAGAACCCATCCTACAAGATATTTATTTTGAGTTAAAAAGGGGACAAACACTTGGAATTGTAGGGAAAACGGGTGCAGGGAAGACAACATTACTAAAGTTATTGATTAGAGAATTTGATGTCCCTAATGGGCAAATTACATTTGGTGGAAAGCATATTACACGATATAAAATTGACAAATTAAGAGAAGCAGTCGGCTATGTTCCACAGGATCATTTCCTATTTTCTGCTACGATCGGTGAAAACATCTCTTTCGCTAAGCCTCTATGCGATAAAGAAGGGATCCAGGAGGCAGCGAAAATAGCAAATATTCATGAGGATATTACCCGGTTCACAGATGGGTATGATACAGTCGTCGGAGAACGGGGTGTGTCGTTATCTGGTGGGCAAAAGCAGCGTATTTCCATTGCTCGTGCTCTATTATTAAATCCAGAAGTTCTCATACTAGATGACTCTCTTTCAGCCGTCGATGCCAAAACCGAAGAGGCGATTTTATCCTCGCTTAAAGAAAATCGTGAGGGCAAAACAACGATCATTACATCTCATCGACTAAGCGCCATTCAGCATGCTGATCTTATTTTGGTCATTGAAAATGGACAGATTGCACAAACGGGTACACATGATACGTTAATGGATCAAGAAGGATGGTACAAAGAAATGTACCTAAGGCAGCAACTGGAAGATCTTGTGGAGCATGGAGGATAAAAGATGGAAAATCAACAATTAGCAGAAGGGAAACAGCAATGGAAAGTATTAGTTCGGCTGCTCGCCTACGCAAAGCCTCATGTAAAAACGATCGTGTTGGCATTTTGTCTCCTTATACTTACAACCATTGGCGATATACTTGGCCCCATTTTAGTAAAAATTTTTATAGACGACTATTTAAAGCCTAGAAACCTCTTGTTCGAACCACTTTTTATGTTAGGTGCCGCGTATTTAGGTATACAAATTTTCAACGTCATTATTTCCTATTTTCAGCTCTTAAAATTTCAAGAGATTGCCTTGAAAATTATTCAGGAGATTCGAATTGATATCTTCTCAAAGGTACAATCACTTGGATTGAAATTCTTTGACAAAACTCCTGCAGGGAGTATTGTATCAAGAGTGACGAATGATACCGAAGCGATTAAAGATATGTTTGTGACGGTTTTAGTAACATTTATCCAAAGTGGGTTCCTCATTACGGGTATTTTTATTGCCATGTTTATTCTCGATGTTAAACTAGCATTGTTTTGTTTAGTTATTCTACCAGTGATTTTTTTCATTATGAGTTTGTACCGAAAACTAAGCTCGAAGTTTTACCATGAAATGAGGGAGCGCCTAAGTCAGCTGAACGCAAAGCTTAGTGAATCAATTCAAGGTATGGGAATCATTCAAGTTTTTCGTCAGGAAAAAAGAATGCGTGAAGAATTTGGAGTGACCAATGATAAGCATTTTACTGCAGGCATGAGAAATATAAAAGTAGATGGTTTGCTTTTGCGTCCTGCGATTGACCTTGTTTATGTTGGCGCGTTGATTATTGTTCTGAGTTATTTTGGTGTTTCATCATTTGATAGTCCCATCCAAATAGGAGTGTTATATGCATTTGTTAACTATCTAGATCGATTCTTTGAGCCGGTAAACAATATGATGATGCGCCTTTCATTATACCAACAGGCAATTGTCGCAGCTTCTAGGGTATTCAATGTTCTTGATGAACAGGAGATATCACCTTCACAAAAGGAGACAGCTAATAAGATTCAAGAGGGTGAAATAGAATTTCGTAATGTCAGTTTTTCATACGATGGAAAAAGAGATGTTTTAAAAAATATTTCCTTCACTGCAAAACCAGGTCAAACGGTCGCCCTTGTTGGTCACACTGGCAGTGGTAAGAGCTCGATTATTAATTTAATGATGAGATTTTATGAATACGAAAGAGGAGATATTTTGGTGGATGGGCAATCCATTAAAGAGTATCCCGAGAAAGAACTTCGGACAAAAATGGGGCTGGTTCTTCAAGATCCTTTCTTGTTTTTTGGATCCGTCGCGGATAATATTCGCTTGCATAATGAGAAGATGAGCATGGAAGAGGTAAAAGCAGCTGCGAAGTTTGTTCAAGCACATCTATTTATTGAGAAGCTTGAAGGAGGATACGAGCATCAGATGGTGGAAAGAGGGTCTACGCTATCAAGTGGACAACGCCAACTTATAGCCTTTGCTCGGACGGTAGCAACTAATCCAAAAATATTAATATTGGATGAAGCAACGGCCAATATTGATACGGAGACAGAAGAAGCGATTCAAGAGGCGCTTGCACGAATGCGAAAAGGTCGAACAACGATTGCCATTGCCCATCGTTTGTCAACCATTCAAGATGCCGAACTCATATTAGTGTTGCATCAAGGGGAAATCGTCGAGAGAGGTAGTCATCAGGAACTGCTTTCACTGAGAGGCTTGTACTATAAGATGTATCTCCTGCAAAATAATTTAGCCGATAGAATAGAGGATGTTGTCAGCTAAAAAATAAACAGCTTGAGTTGCTTATAGCTCAAGCTGTTTTTAATAAGTGGGAACCTTTTTTAAAAAAATACGGTTATATTCATTTAATAGATTGTCCAATTCCTGACTGTAATGAAGGGCAGTAGAAGAATTCAGTCCACTGATCATAGCGATCTCGATTAGCTCCGCTCGTTTCTTTTCAATGAGTGCTAAAAATTCCTGTTTTGACAATTCTGTTTAGTCCCTTCCAAATAAAATCCAAATCTTTCGTGAAACTCTATACATAGTATACCCAAGAAATAGGAGAATTTCAAAAGAAAAAATCTAGAAATAGACAATTTTGTTTGGTGATTAACATTTTTTCAGGGTTCTTACATACAGATATACGGAGTGAGGAGCTTGCCCCATTTTTGTTTGTTGTCACAGAATGTTCAAATGTTAATTGTTATCTTTTCTATTTATCTTTTGATAGAATAAACAAGAATGATTATTTTTAGGAGTGGTTATATTTGACCGATGTAAACGTATTTATTGCACTTGGAGCCGGTTTTTTGAGCTTTATTTCTCCTTGTTGTCTTCCTTTATATCCTGCCTTTCTCTCTTATATTACTGGTATGTCAGTAGGAGAATTGAAGACGGATAATGCCATGCTACAAAGACGCAGCTTATTACATACATTGTTTTTCTTAGTTGGATTTTCCATTATCTTTATTGCCATTGGCTTTGGAAGCTCCTTTATTGGTGAGATTTTTGCTGGCTATCAGGATCTTATTCGTCAATTAGGAGCCATTGTGATCGTCTTTTTTGGTTTCGTGATCGTTGGCATCTTGAAACCGGAATCATTGATGAGAGAAAAAAGATATGAATTTAAACACCGTCCGTCAGGATATTTTGGTTCGGTTTTAATAGGAATTGCTTTTGCGGCTGGCTGGACACCTTGTACTGGTCCTATCTTAATGTCAGTAATTGCCTTGGCTGCGACTAATCCTGGTTCGGGTATGGTATACATGATTGCTTATATACTTGGATTTGCCATTCCATTTTTTATCCTATCTTTCTTTATTGGAAAATTACAATGGATTAAACGCCACAATGTATTAATAATGAAAATTGGTGGTTATATTATGATAGTAATGGGAATCGTTCTATTTTTTGATTGGATGACAAAGATTATTATTATTTTTACCAATATGTTTGGTGGGTTTACAGGCTTTTGATTTAGAATTCTTTCTGTTATAATAAATAGGTAAATAGTCTTAAGAGTTAGTGAATATTTTGTCAAGAATTGTCGAAATATTCTTTTTGTCAATGATTGCAAATTTCGTTATATTTAAATATGTGTTTGATTTAGAGATAAGATTCTGTTGCAGTGTTGAGGGGGTACCAGCGATGGCAAAAATATTAATCGTAGATGATGCAAAATTTATGAGAATGACCCTTTCAGACATTCTAATTCGAAATAACCACGAGATTGTGGGAGAGGCCGAAAATGGCAGAGAAGCAATCGCTCTTTATCACGAGCGACAACCAGATTTGGTTACGATGGACATTACAATGCCTGAGATGAGTGGCTTAGAGGCCATGAAAGAAATTAGACAGAACAACCCGCAAGCAAAGGTCATTATGTGTTCTGCTATGGGCCAACAGCGTATGGTCGTAGAAGCGATTGAAGCTGGAGCAAAGGATTTCATTGTTAAACCCTTTGATGAAGGAAGGGTAATTGAAGCTGTAAATCGTGTATTAAGCTAAATATAATAGATGCTGACTAGTCTTTGATAGTCAGCATTCTTTATTTTTAAAAAATGTTCTTTTGTTGCAAGCGTATACGTTATAATGATAGGGAAAATATTTTTAGATTGGGATGAAAGAATATGAACAACATGGTTGTTGTGTCATCAATAGGGGCAATTGGTATGGCAATGCTAGCCATGTTCGTCCGTATGAAGGCGGCAAAAAAGCCAGCAACGGTAAAAAAAATCATTTTGCCTCCATTATTTATGAGTACAGGGGCACTTATGTTTGTGGTTCCGATGTTCCGAGTGACATATTTAGAGTTGTTTGAAGCAATGGCGGTTGGACTAGTCTTTTCTATTTTGTTAATAAAAACTTCTAAGTTTGAAATACGTGATAATGAAATATACCTACAACGCTCACGTGCATTTGTATTTATTTTGTTTGGACTCCTCGTGTTACGTATCATTCTAAAGTTATTATTAAGCTCTACGATTGATTATGGAGAACTTAGTGGAATGTTCTTTATTTTAGCTTTTTCCATGATCCTTCCGTGGAGAATTGCTATGTATCTTCAATTTAGAAAGTTCCAGAAAAAGCTGACAAAATCATAAGGTTGCTAACGTCAAATCGTAATGGGTTTGACGTTTTTAACAAAAAAAGACCGCTTTATGTAAAAGCAGTCCCTTAAAATAAGTGTTGATATGGCGCCATGTCTATTTTGTTTTCAGCAAGCTTCTTTTTTAAAAATTTATGGTCCCGTTTAGGTGTTGCTAAAATATATCCTCTTATTACAAGCTCTTCAGTAATTGAAGGACGTTTTTCCTCCACGGCTAGCTCACCGATCTTTCCAGCGATTTTTTGACGAGCCACATCGCGAAAAAGTTCTGGCACGGGGCTCACGAGATCTTCAAGAAGATCCTTCTCAGGCTGTTTCCAAAGATCACGAGTCTCATTCACAAAGTGCTCCTCCCAATCGAGGACAGACTTGCCGTCTTCAAGAGGCATTCTTTTTAAAAACTTACGAAACATAAAAAATCCACCGATTGCAAACGAACCGACTAGTATTAACACCCAAAAAATAATAAAGATTGAAAACCAACCACTTAACATAAACTCACCTACAAACCATTATTAATACTATTATTATAGCCAAACTTCTAGTAGGGAGACAAGATGAACGTTTTGAAAGCGATTTAAAAAATGGGAGAAGGAGATCCGTATGACGAAATTATATATATTTGAAGGAGTCCCTGGTTCAGGAAAAACGACCAGTGCCAAATGGTTAGCAAGTAGATTAGGAGAAAGTGCAAAATTATTTTTAGAGGGAGATCAACAGCATCCGGCTGATTATGAGTCTGTTGCTTGTCTAACTGAGGAGCAATTGAATGAGGTTGAACAAGAGTGTCCTACGGTTCGGGGGATGACTATACGAAAAGGAGAGAGATATTACATTTCGTACGCAAGTTTGTATGAAAAAGATATAAATACATTTGAGCGATTAAAAGCTTATGATGTGTATGAGCTTCCAGTAGAAGATTACTTAGAGGTTGCTTTGGATAAGTGGAAGGAGTTTGTCCAACAAGCAAAATCAGGACCCCATGAGTACATATTAGAGTGCTGTTATTTACAAAATCCTTTTACGTTTTTACTAGCAAAACATAATTGTTCAAAAGAGATGATTTTCAATTTCTTAAAAAAGATAACTAATGTCATTATGGATCTCGATCCAGTAATCGTTTATTTTGAACAGGATAATGTAGCAGAGAACCTGGAGAATATCAGGCAGGAACGTCCTGTGGAATGGTTTGATTTTATAACTTGGTATTACACAGGTCAGAAGTATGGGAAAGAAAGGGGACTGTCAGGGGTAAGTGGAGTGCTGCATTTTTTGGAAGAGAGGAAAGAGTTGGAGAAGGAGTTTCTTCGTGGTGTACCGGTAAGATCATTGATTATAAATAACACGAATGCTAATTGGGATAATATTCATGATCGACTTGATTTTGAATTAGGACTAGTAGAAAAGTAAATTTCGAGTAATATAATTTGAGTATAATACTTGAAAAATAAAGCCATGTACCCCATAATAAAGACCGTGTCGTAAAATGTAACCCTTTGGGGCAACAAATTTTGAACACGGTTCTTCATACGGGGCTGATTGGGGTACTGGTGTCCTCCACGGTCTTCAAAACCGCTTGTGACCTGCGTGCCAGGTCAGGTGGGTTCGATTCCCACGCAGTCCCGCCAACTCAATAATACCAAGGGTTCACGCGAATCCAGTACATACAAAGGACCAGAGGGCTTTTTTTATTGTCAGGTGCCCAAAAGGTAAAATGACCCTATAGAGTAGACACTTAAAAAAGTCTCCCTATAGGGTGCTTTTTTGTATAATTAAGAAACACAACAGAGAAAAACAACATGGAGACGGAGAAAAACTATGCGTAAAAAGATTTTTACAGAGAAAGAGATTAAGCTTCTATCTGTTGTCTTTAATTTGAAGCGCATTCGACGAATCATGAAGAAGTATAACATTAAATGCCCAATCAGAAAGGCCAATCCTTATAGACGAATGATGAAAGCTACACAAGAACATCGAGTTGTCCCTAACCTATTGATCCGCCAATTTAAGCAAGAAGTGCCAGGAAAAGTGCTACTTACAGATATCACATATTTATTTTACGGAAAAGGTCAAAAAGCTTATTTATCAACGATTAAAGATGCTTCAACTAATGAAATAGTAGCTTATAATGTTTCAAATCGTATGACAATTGATTTGGCTACAGACACCCTTTTAAAGCTAAAGCAAAATAGAAATTTTACGAAGGCAAAAGATGCATTAATTCATTCAGATCAGGGTGTTCACTATACTCACCCAGAATTTCAAAAGATGGTAATAAACTAGGATTTTGCCAATCTATGTCTAGAAGAGAAAACTGTTGGGATAATGCCCCCCAAGAGTCATTTTTTGGAAACTTCAAAGATGAAGCATATATTAAGCGATGTGAGACCTTAGAAGAGTTAGAACGTGAGATTAAACAGTCTATGACGTATTACAATCGCTACAGATATCAGTGGAATTTAAAAAAGATGACCCCTGTTCAATACAGAGATCATCTTCTTAAAACTGCTTAGGTTTTTTTAAATGTCTTTTACAAAGGGTACACTTTATTATTCATCATTGGCTTTTTTGTTATTTATTATCTTTGCTTTTTTCATATTCTTCGATTAACTCTAACATATTCTTTCCTGTATTATTTATATTTGTAACACTTTCCTGGGCATTTATAGCATTTTGCTCTATTTCTCCACTTGTATAATCAACTTCATTTTTTAATTTTGCACTCAACTCTCTTTGAAATATCCAATTTACAATCAATCCTTCTATGATAAATGTAGAAGCATAAATTAGAAGTATAGTTGAGCCTAAAAAACCTGATGCAATCGCAAACCATTTAAAAGCTGTCTCTTATACACATCTCCGAGC
>WTKE01000060.1 GCA_011524525.1 Bacillus sp. (in: firmicutes)
TTCTTAATATGTTATTAACTTCGTGTTAAAAAGCATCTTATATAATGACTCCTGTAAGAAACATTTTGAAGGAGGAGTTACTTTGTTTTTAAAAAAACTATCAGTAAATAAGTTAATTTCAATTGATTATTATTCAAACGGTTCTCTGAAAACGATTAGAGGACGTGTTTACAAACTCGATCTTATCAAACAGGCTCTCTTGCTTAAAGATGAAACACACAAACCATTGACTATTCAATTATCAGGCATCAGACATATTTATTAACTTCCGCTACGACATGACCTTCTTTAACAGAGATCTAAAAGTAGTGGAAGGTTAATCCTTCCTCTTCTCCTCCCATCCCACGATATATGTATCAATTAAGTTTCACTCATTAAACAAATGGTGAAGCAACCGATCTCTATCTTCGAAAAACTGTTTCATAATCGAGTAATGATAGGTTTCTTCCAACTTAACTTCATCCATCCCCTCTTTGGTCAATTGAATGATCTTTGAATGGGGATAAGCCATCAATATAGGTGAATGTGTTGAGATAATAAATTGAGATCCTGCTTTAATAAGATCATTGATTCTCGATAACATGGTGAGTTGTCTTAGTGGTGATAAAGCTGCTTCCGGCTCGTCAAGGATATATAGACCGTTCCCTCGGAATCGTTCAGTGAATGCAGCAAAAAATGATTCACCATGTGATTGTTCGTGAAGGGACTTACCTCCAAAGGAATCGATAATTCTAGGAGCTTGAGAAGGTTCTTTGTCTAATTCCTCGATGTTGGTTGCTACATTATAGAAGGTTTCCGCTCGGAAGAAAAAATGATCCTTAGCCTTATAAACACCCTTCACAACTCGTATGTATTTGTCCAAATTTGAGTGTGAATCATAACTTGAAAAATTAAAGTTTAACGTCCCGCCCTCTGGATTAAATCCTAAGGCAATGGCAATGGCCTCAAGCAAAGTCGATTTCCCCATTCCATTTTCACCAATGATATATGTAACATTGGGATGGAAGATTACATCCTGAAAATTCCGGATGATGGGTAAATTCAGAGGAAACTCATCATATGAAAAAATTTGATCCTTTTTTAAATAGGCCTCACGAATGTATTGGGTATCCCGGTTTAACAACATCGAACCATCCGCCTTTTCTAAGATTATTCTCTACCCCTATTTTTACCATTAAAAATGTTTGAAACAATAACTTTCTAATAACTAAATGCGAGGCTTCACCCACAGCTTTGTTAAGTCCACATATCCAAAATGTTTAATTTCAATATTCATTAGACTGATCGAAAAAGGAATTCTCCTTTTTACGTAATATAAAGGGATACATAGAGATTCACCTTGTAGGTACCGTTCTATCTCCATATGCTTGTCATTCCAGTTTTCAAAAGGGATATATTCGTAGTCCTGTATATGTTTTTGCAATTGAGCATCTCTATTGGTTAATAATTGAAGTGGAGAGTAGCTATTTTTCAAAAAAAAGAAATATGAAAAGGTTTGATTCATTTCAAATATTTCTCCATGAATAAACAAATCTGCCTCTAATCGTTTATTTGGTTCATATACAGCTTCTCGAAAAGAGATTTCCTCTATCTCTATCTCAATTCTCGCCTGTTCAAGTTTGTCCTTTAACCAGTGGGTTGTTTCGCTGGTATAGTTCACAAATTGCATCTTTAAGGCTTGTGTGAATATTGGCCTTGGTATGTTTGGCATTGAATAAGTCTTTGACATTCCAATAAGACACCCTTCTTCGTTCCCGCTTATACGTGAATTCACCTTTGATAGTTCGTGACGATGGTTGGCAATCAACATATGAATGTAGTCACGTACTTCCTTTTTACCCATATCAGCATTTCGATACGGATTCATCACAACAATACCAAAGCCTGAATCACTCTCTACCTTTTGGGTGTCCACTTTATCAGATTCATTCGCCCCGTAATAGATCACCTCAAACTCTCTCGGAACTTGAATATATTCCACACAATCGAGTAGCGGCCGCTGTCCAAAGTATTGTTTAAAAGCTGAAAGAACGGTTTTCTCTTCAGAATTCTCCGCTAAATAAAAGCCCCCGGTACCTAGCAACGAACCACTAGACTCTTTAAAAATGCTTGCTGTTAACAGACTTAGTAGTTGAAGGATATAGGAACAACCTCCAGGAAACTCTAACTTTACAACAAGTGGAGCTGGGCTCTCAATTACAGTCACTGGTTCCCAAAGTTTTGCATAATGGTCATCTTTTTTCATACGTCGAAAGGTTTCAACTACGTCTTCTGCTTTCATTATAGAGCCATCATGAAAAGCGACATCCTTTCTTAAATATAGAATTAAAAACCGATCATTATATTCCCAAGTATGGGCAAGCTCGGGAGTAACCCTGTTATCTGCATGTAATGTAACTACACGATTGTATAAATTTGCAATAAGATTAGCACTATGAGTATCAGCTGCCTTGAGTGGATGTACAGTTAAGAAGGGATTAAACCTCGGAATCATTAGGCGATCCTGCTCCTCTTGGTGAAAGCCGAAATTCTCTTGAAACGCCTTCATTAATCGTTGTTTAGTTTCTCTCGACCATTCTAGTAGTAACAGTTTACTAACTTCCTCAATAGCCCCTGCCTCAAGCTTTTCAAGAAACAAATTCTCATACTCCGTTTCTACATCCCTTAGCCAGTTAAGGATAGACGCATTTCCACGTCCAAGTCCTGATGAAAATGAAATCCACCCTTCCTTGTCCCACTGATGGAGCTTTCTCCTTGTTTGCTTTGTGCTTAAGTTTAGTCGTTTGGCTATATCTTCTACTTTTATTTTCCCAGGGCTTGCCTGAGTTCTTAGCGTTAATAAATACCGATCCAACATCATAGCACCTCTAAAAGTGGACATTTTATTTTAAAAAGGGAATTTTTTCTCAGACTAGTCTTCTTTACTATACAAATATAGGAAGGAGCTGGCAATATGAACTGGAAGTACTATCCACAAAATTTAAAGGTGCGCCTTATCACCTCTTTTTTTAACAAAGCTATTTCAAGCGCGGTTATGCCTTTTATGGCCCTCTTTTTTGCCGAGCATAAAGGACCTGTTTGGGCTGGATTATTTTTAGGAGCTAATGTTTTTATTGGTTTTATTAGTACACTTTTAGGTGGCTATTTATCGGATCGATACAGGAGAAAAACCGTACTTATACTTACTTCTGCTATAAGTTTTCTTACGTTTGGCTTAATGACCCTAAGTCTTTTACCTGACCGAAAATGGATCGTCCTATTTGCTTTCAGTTACATGATTTTCATGGCTGCTAGTAGCCTCGGGAGACCAGCGATGCAGGCAATAATCATTGACTCAACAACAGCTAAAAATCGCAAAGCTGTTTATTCGTTAGATTATTGGATTACGAATTTATCAATGGCTATAGGGGCCATGCTTGGAGGGCTCTTTTACCTTCACCATCAGCTCGCTTTGTTTCTCGTTCTCACGATTGTCTCAGCAAGCTTACCTCTCGTATATGGAATTTGGCTACAAGATTCTTCTGTGAAACAGTTGGAGAAAAAGCATCGTAACATTTTTATCGATTTGGTCTCTAATTATCAAATTGCTTTTCAAGATAAACCGTTTGTGATAGCTGTTGTGGGAGGAATGTGCATTTATGCGGCAGAATTTTCACTAAACAGTTATATTGGTGTTCGTTTGGCGGACGAGTTCCACTCTGTATTTATTGGCAGTTTCGAGGTTGCAGGGGTTAGAATGTTAAGCATCTTAAACGTTCAAAATATGCTTCTTGTTGTATTACTAACATTTCTCGTTACAAAAATCACGGACAGATTTGATAAAAAAAGCGTACTGCTCTTTGGGCTATTCCTTTATGCAATCGGCTATACGGTCATTACATCGGCTAATGTCTGGTATGTGCTTATTGCATTCAATCTGATAGCGACCATTGGTGAGCTTGTATATTCTCCGATTGCGAATGCAGAAAAGGCAAACATGATGCCCGAGGATAAACGAGGTTCGTATTCTGCATTTTCTGGTCTTAGCTTTAGTGGAGCCGATTTAATTGCAAGATCTACGATATTACTCGGAGCATTTTTAGTACCAAGTATGATGAGTGTGTATATTGGGGTTATATTATTGATTGGTTCTCTGCTCCTTTATGGTGGATTATTTATTTTTCAGACTAAGAAAGAAAAAGAAGCCTTGGAACTTAGTAAAACGATGTAATTTTAAAAGAAGCTCCAGTATGTCATGGAGCTTCTTTTATAGATAAACCCATGAGTTCCACTTTTCCTTCCCCTCTTTAAAGTGTTTTAACCTGCAGCAGGTGCTCCTACTCCCCCACCATTTTTCCTTTGTCCTAGCTCCTGATCAACCAATAATAAAGCTGAGGGATTATTTTCTGCCATTTTCAACCGATTAACAATGGTTTGGCTTTGTGCTTCTTCATCTATTTGTTCCCTTAGGAAATCTTGAATAATCACGGCTGCTTGCGGATCAACTTGATTTACATAAGTAAATGCCTGGCGATATGAATTAGTCACGAACTGCTCATGCTCTAATACTTTTTGAAAAGTCTCTAAAGGTGTTCCGAAATCACTAGGTTGTGTAGGAATACCATGAAGCGTAACGGTCCCGTCCTTATTTACTACATAATCAACCAATGTAAGCATATGAGTTCTTTCTTCTTCAGATTGTAACCGAAGCCAGCTTGCCATACCGGTGAAGTTCAGTTTGCCCATATATGCTGACATGGCAAGATACAGTGTAGAAGAAACATGCTCAATTTGAATCAAATTATTCATTAGCTTCTGAAGTTCTTCATTCATTCCTATCCACTCCCCATAAATATTCTTGACTAATTATGTATATTAATCGTTCACTTAAATTGAAACTGGTCCTCACCCTATATCGATTATTTTTGCATGTGGACTTAGCATAAGATTTATTAGAAATGGGAATTTTAAAATTTTAGCTTAGTTTAAAGTGAATTTTTTCGAAGGATCGTTTAGTAGAATTACTTTTTAGAATAGGTGATGGAATTGGCTTTTCGTGGAGACGCTCATAAACTGTACATAAAACTTTCAAAAGTAAACAATCAAGACGCACCTTTAAGGCAAGTGAAGGAATTGAAGGAGATTCAAGAAATTCGGGTATTTTATCAAACCATTGAAACCACAACTTTACAATTAATATATTACCGTATGGTTAAAGAAAAACAGGGTTCTGGAATCATCCCTATTTTTGTTACAAGCATCCCATGGTTCTTTTTTCTATTTTCAAAGCAGCTACAGGAATTTCTTTTCAAGGAAGGAAGTCTCCTTTTTCTTCTCTTCGGTATTTTCTATATGGTAACCCTTACCATAAGTGTCATTGTTCATTTTCGAGAAAATGCATGGGCAGCGGTGCATATTGAGATTATTCAAGATATTGTCGATGAGAGGGGGAAACATGTTACTTAATTTTCTGCATCAAAAAAGGCAGTTTGATTTCTCTATACTGCCCTGTAGTATTTACATCTGTTTTATTATTCTTGCATGTAGCGGTAAGACATAACTATAGACTATAAAAAAGATTGGAAGGCTATAGAGATGATTCCAATGGGTGAGCTTCATATATCCAACCTTGGCCACTGACCATTCAATTATAAACGATAGGAGGGTAAATGTTATCACTAGTTTCCACTTATTATCCTTACCCAAATAATTCAAGTAAATCACAGCGAGAGATGATGGAACAAAACTGTAAGTTAGTAACTCTCCAATGCCAGAATATCTGGGATGACCAAAATCAACTAGATCCAAAAAACCAGCAAAAATATTATCAGCTACCCACGTAGTCAAACCGACTACTCCTATTGTGACATAAATACCCCGCCAGCTAATTTCCTTCTTCGGCATAATAAAAACAAATAACAATAAGATAATGGCAATTGTGATTGGCAACCAAAGACCTTTTGCACCTAAATCCATCGACTTTACTATCGAATCCATCAATAATCCCCCTTTACATAGCATTTAAATATGACAGATACTTCTGCTTAACATTCTGCCCAGCCCTAATTTGGAATAAACAACTGTCTCCAAAATAAAAAAGTCTGTCACCTAAATTATTAATTTTGAAGTACTTTCCTTAAAAAACGTGCCGAAATGAAAGTTGTATTAGCATCGTTATTGGTATATAAAATAGTAAAACTCGGCATATTAATGGCGAGTTTTACGTTAAAATCGGCACTAAACAACTTTTATATAAACCTCACTTACCTGGGATACGGTTCACCTTAATGCATCAAAATGAGGTTTTCTAGGATTTTTGAGATAAAACTCACTCCTTTATAAATAAGATCTTTTGTCCTTAATCAAGTAACTAGAAAATAAGCGGAGAATTTTCGGTTAAATGCAGAATGGAGCTCGTTTCGGGGGAAATAAGGGAAGGATTTCCGCTTATGCAAAGCAAAATCACCTATTTTCGAAGTTTTCGAGCCAATAGGCGGAATCTTTCCGTCTAATTAAGCCTTTTTTAATAAAAATTTCACATTAGGGGGAATTTCTCCGTCTATTTTTCAGCTCGGGTGCTTAACCTGCCCCCCAACCGATAAGTGTGGAGGCTCTTGAACTTAGATGCGGGCATCTGCAGCTTTTTTCGGTTTTCAAAACGGCACTGCAAATGACAGGAGTGTTGACCCTCTTTGTCCATCTTAATAATGATGTCAATTGTTATGTGAAATTTCGTAGAAACATTAATACATAAAGAAAAGACGTATACCCTGGTACGTCTTTTCTTGCGTCTTTTAATAAGAAAGCACTCGAAAACCGAACACTTTACTAATTTATGGTAACAACCTCAATTTCTTCTATTTTTCCCCAACGATTACCTGCCTTGTAAAGGTTCCTTTTCTAACGTTACAGCGATCCACAATACGAAACCCGGCGTTTTCAATAATTGAATCAATCGGTTCAATGGTGACAATCACGATTCTCTCAGCAAACGAATAGGCACTTTGCAGCAATTCAAGCTGTTCTTGTGGGGAGATAACAGAACAAAGATTATATGGCATATCAATAATCGCCACATCATAGCTTCCCGTTACCTTTCGAATGTCCCTAAATAGAACTTCACATTGGTATCCAAAATGGGCAATATTTTCACGTGTTCCAGGAAGGATCAGGGGATTCACATCGCTCCCAACAATATCGATCCCCATAGATAAAGCCTCGACGAGTACAGTACCAATCCCACAGCATGGATCGATGGCTTTTCTTCCTTCTGGGTGTGGTACTGCTATGTTAGCGACTGCTCTAGCGACACGAGTACTTAGAGCAGTTGAATATCCATGCGGTTTTATTTGGTGCTGTAACCAGACCGCTTCACCCTTTTGATAATAACCAAATACCCATTTTCCGTTAACTTCTACAATTCCGAACAAGATGTCAGGATGCTTTAGATCCGGTTCTCCAGGTACATGCAGTGCTACTTCTCTTTCCACTCTTCTACGCTCTTCAAAGCTTACTTTTTTTATTGAAAAAGTCTTCAAAAAAATGACCCTATAAGTTTCCGTTAATGGTGTTAGATTTTTTACCTTAGCAATTATTTCATCCAACTCACTGCCTTCAAATAGGATCTCTATTCGATCCCGAATAAACGGGCTTCTGCTTGGATCTATTTTAATATTACTTTCTATTATATAATCGTCAGAGTCCTGTCCAAAAAAAGAACGCATCTCTAGGGCACAGAGCTCCACTTCATCATCTTGACATGAATAATTGTAAAGGTATTTCCGCACATTCTCGTTTGTATTATTCATGATCTCATTCCCCTCTAAAAAACTATACAACTTTATCTAGTATACACTTTAATCTAGGAGATGTTTATTTTAGATTGGGAAAGTCATGGATTTTCTATGAGAGGTGTTAAAAATTCATCTGCGCACCAATTGATTTACTTGCGATTATCTTTATCCTCATTCCACTGATTTAAAACCTATGTAACAATTATTCTATTGTTTACGTCTAATAACTGGGTTACACTCCCATTAGTACATATAATTTACAGAGGTGAATGATTTGTATCCTATGCAAACTAAAAGCTCATCACCAGTCATAATATCTATACCTGCCGCAGGGAAACGACTTGATTATTTAGATACTCTAAAGGTCGCTCTCACCTGCCTTGTAGTTGTCCACCATGCTGGTCAGCCTTATGGTGGTTCAGGTGGATTTTGGTATTTTCAACCACAAAATGGTCCAGAAATTGAACTTGGTCGATTCTTTGCTGTTAATGCGGGGTTTTTTATGAGCTTATTTTTCCTTATTTCAGCCTACTTTTTGCCTTCCTCGCTAAGAAAAAAAGGATGGAAAAAGTTTCTAAGTGACCGATTTATTCGGCTCGGAATTCCAGCACTTTTTGGTTTTCTTATTATCGTCCCTATCATGATGCACCAGTATTACTTGCATTACCGCCCCTATGCCGATCTTTCGTTTTGGTCATACTACATGAATGTTTATTTCGGACTAAGCGGACAACCGGAGAATTGGTCAGGACCTAGCTGGCCAGACCTACAGTTTGCACATCTTTGGTTTCTTGAACATCTCCTATTTTATGCTTGTATTTATACGCTAGTTAGCAGTTGGACTGAAAAAAGAAATACTGTGGTTACACCAAAGCCACTCAGTCTAATATCTATCTTTTTATTTGCAGTAGTTGTTGCCTTATTAACTTTTGTTACACGAATTAAATATCCAATTGATCATTGGGAAGGCTTCCTCGGTTTTATTCAGGCGGAGTACGCTCATGTCCCTCAATACGCTAGCTTCTTTATCGCTGGAATTATGGCATCAAGTAGGAATTGGTTTACTACTCTGTCCAAAAAAATCGGAATTACGTGGCTTATTATCGGGAGTTCTCTGGCAGGAATGTACTATCTTGGTTTAATTACAGTAGTAACTCGTTACGGCTTTACAAAAGGAAACCTTATTTATTCTTTTTATGAGTCTTTTTTGTGTACCGGATTATGTATAGGATTGATCTACTTATTTAAAATAATGGCTAACCACACGACCTCTTTTACAAAGGCCTTATCTGCTAACTCTTATGCCGTCTACATTATTCATGTACCGGTTTTGGTTACCTTACAATACTGGACTGATAGATATGATATTTCTATGATTTCACAATTCATATTCGTCTCATTGTTTGGCATTATCTGTAGTTTTGTTATTAGTCATTTCTTTTTACGTAAACTTCCTTTTATCAAGCAAATACTTTAACCATAGAAAAAACCGCTCAATTCGATAAGGTGTTCAGATACCTGTCACTTTTTATAAAAATACGTTTGAAAATCTCCTTATATTTGTTATTCATTTTGTCCTGCAAAATGCAGGGCTTTTTGTTGTGTAAGAACATTACAAAGTGCCACCTAATGTATAATGCATTTTAAGCCAAGGTACTGTTATAAAACGATGTTGATTTCACTGTGTTTGAAAAATAACCGGAAAAATTCCGTTTAAATTGGGAAATACCCCTATTTCCTTAAGAATAAGCGGAGTTTTTCCATTACCATTGCAAAAATATCCACAAGGATACAACGAATTAACTTTGTTTG